>CAKMZF010000058.1 GCA_929200405.1 uncultured Gammaproteobacteria bacterium
CTATCCCCAAACATATCCCCTAGCCCGCCAAGCACTGAGCCTTCTCCTTTGGCTCCGCCAAATGATCCGGCTTGTATGACTCGGTTGGCAAGACGTGAGAATGGTAGGCTTTGCAAGTAAACGGTTCCGTGGCCTCTGAGTGTGGCGAGAAATAATCCCTCGCCACCAAAGACCATTGACTTCAAGTCTCCTGAGCGCTCTATGTCATAGTCTATGCCCGTGGTGAAAGCTGCAAGACAGCCTGTATCCACTCGCAATGTCTCTCCGTGCAGCTCTCGCTTGATTACGGTACCGCCGACGTGGATAAATGCTTTACCGTCACCCTCTAGTTTTTGCAAAATAAAGCCTTCGCCACCGAAGAAGCCCGCGCCAAGTTTCTTTTGAAAGGCTATTTCTACCGAGGTGCCCATGGCGGCACAGAGAAAGGCGTCTTTTTGGCAGATTAGGGTGTTATTCTCTACTTCGCTCATATCTATGGGGATAATCTTACCGGGATATGGCGCTGCGAATGCCACTCGCTTTTTACCCGTGCCGTTGTTGGTGAAATGGGTCATAAATATCGACTCGCCTGTGAGCACACGCTTACCCACATGCATTAGCGAGTTGAGGATGCCACTGACTGGTTTTGAACCGTCGCCCATTTTGGTTTCAAAGCCTATGCCATCTTCCATATAGTTCATGGCACCTGCTTCGGCTATCACGGTTTCTTGTGGGTCTAGTTCTACCTCGACTATCTGCATATCATCGCCGAATAGTTCATAGTCAACTTCATGGCATTTCTGGGTCATGCTCTGCTCCTTTTGAGATAAATTAAGTGGATATATTAATGTGAAAAATTACTTAACCAAATTTTATCATGGCTACTCAGGAATTTTTCTGAATAGTCAGGACTGTTTACGACTTTATTAGGATTCTTTCTCCTGCTCAGACCACGCTTTATAGGTCTTGGGTATGTCTAGCGCTTTGAGTTCTTGCCACGCAGCTCTGGCAGCCTCAAGGTTGCCAGCCTTTGCCAGTAAAAAGTCACTGATAAAGTTATTCATTTTGGCAGATGGGATTTGTGGCAATCTCCCTTTGGTGTTGCTAAGCACTAGAAACTGCTGCACAAGATCGCCATAGGTGACTTTTTTACGTTTGATCATTTGGGCTTCTCGCCACCGATTCAGCCAATACCATGCGCCAGATTTTTTGCTAAAGTTTGGCTGCACTTTGGCGGCTTCCGCCACAATAAAAGATTTGGTAGGGGCATTGCTACAGTAGTTTTTTATCTCTGTGTCTAGAGTTAGCAGCCCAGCTAAGTGATCTGGGGTTGAAGGTGACTGCTTAGCTTTACCTTGGGATTCTTTTGCTTTACTGTTTTTGTTGGCGGCTTTTTGAATGGCTGTCTCTGTGAGCTCATCAGCGAGCAAACAACCATTTTTTAGATAGTCACTGATAATATTTTCTAGCTGATCTTTTCGTAGCTTGGCGGTATTTTTCACTCCCAAAGATTTTGCATATAGTTTTAGCTCTGCAGCATACCAGTAGTTGTTTTCAAAATCGGTTAAGCTCAACTGGTCGTTTAATTCCATATTCTTTATCCTCTGATCTTCAATACCCTGTTGGTCATCAGTTCTAGTTAATCACTGAAATGCTATATTGTATTGATTTAGTTATCAATACAGTGAATAATTATTCTCAGTTGACTTTTGTCTTCTTGACTCTGACCCTCTCCATTATAGCGAATGATCTTGTTCATAGTTGTAATCATAATGATGGTCAAAAAAGCCGTGAACGATTTTGTTAATTATTTTGGTATCATTTGCTATTGGTGTAGAACAATCTTTACGGCACTCTATAACCCATATTGGTAAATCTGTTTTATCGCATCTGAGTTATGTTTACAAAAAGATTACTACCTAGCGTTGATATTGCCATCTAATCCATTGTGATATCTCACTGACCCTCATTTACTTCGGAGTTTTTATGCCATCTTACATCACCCCACAGAGAGAGATGCGTTTTGTCGCCAATGAATTACTGAATTTACCGGAACACTATGCGTCTTTGCCAGGCTGTGAGGAAACCACTGATGATATTATAGAGGCGGTAATTGATGCCGCCAGCACTTTCTCTGAGGAGGTTATCGCCCCCCTAAATCAAGTTGGTGACCAACAAGGCTGCCGCCTTGAAGGTGATACGGTTATTACTCCCGATGGCTTTAAAGAGGCTTATAAAGAGTATGTGGATGGCGGTTGGCCGTCGCTAGCGAATGATCCGGATTGGGGTGGTCAGGGTTTACCTGACTCGCTGAGCATTATTGTTAATGAAAGTGTGGGTACGGCTAACTGGTCTTGGAGCATGTACCCTCTGCTTAGTCATGGTTGCACCAAAACTATTGAAACTCATGGCACAGATGAACAAAAGCAAATTTATTTACCGCACTTAGTCAACGGCAACTGGACTGGTACTATGTGCTTAACCGAGTCGCATTGTGGTACCGACCTTGGTCTGTTGCGCACCAAGGCTACGCCGCAAGACGATGGCAGCTATGAGATTAAAGGCACTAAGATTTTCATCTCTTCAGGTGAGCATGATATGGCTGAGAATATTGTCCATATTGTATTGGCGCGTTTGCCAGACGCACCGGCTGGAACCAAGGGCATTTCTTTGTTTATTGTGCCTAAGTTTCTACCAGATAGTGATGGTAATGTTGCTGATAGAAATCAGGTGAGCTGTGGCAGTTTAGAGCATAAGATGGGCATTCATGGTAATGCGACTTGTGTAATGAACTTTGATGGCGCTAAAGGCTTTTTGATTGGTGAGCCAAACAAAGGTTTGAGCTGTATGTTTACTTTTATGAACAGCGCCAGATTAGGCACTGCCATGCAGGGAGTTGCACATGCTGAATGGGCTTTTCAAAACTCGCTGGCTTATGCAAAAGATCGTTTGCAAATGCGCTCTCTTACTGGCCCTAAAGCACCAGATCAGCCAGCTGATCCTATTATCGTACACCCAGAAGTGCGCAAGCTTTTGTTGACGCAAAAGGCTTTTGTAGAGGGTAATCGTGCATTGGCTTATTTCACTGCAATGCAGGTGGACATCTCTAAGCACACGACTGATGAAGCCGCGCGTGAGCATGCCGAGGGTTTGTTGGCTTTCTTAACACCGATTTGCAAGGGTTTCTTTACCGAGGTTGGGTTTGAAGCTGCTAATCATGGTTTGCAGGTTTTCGGTGGTCATGGTTTTATCGCCGAATGGGGTATGGAGCAAAATGTTCGTGATTCGCGTATCTCTCTTCTATATGAAGGCACTACGCAGATTCAGGCATTGGATTTAATTGGTCGTAAAGTTCTGATGACTCAAGGCGAGTCTTTGAAGCGTTTCACCAAAATCATTCACTTGTTCTGCAAGGAGCATGCTGGTGATAAAGCGATGAAGCCTTTTGTAGAGCCACTTGCTGCTTTGAATAAAGAATGGGGCGACTTGACTATGAAGATTGGCATGAAGGCCATGAAGAATAAGGACGATGTTGGCGCAGCCTCAGTAGACTATTTAATGTATGCTGGTTATGTTGCTGTTGCCTTTATGTGGGCTAAAATGGCTAAAGCAGCACAGGATCACTTGGCAAATAGTGATAGCGAGCGTGCTTTTTATGAGGCTAAGATCACTACAGCGAATTTTTATTATCAAAGAATTTTGCCAAGAACGCTTAGCCTTAAAGAGACTATGCTCTCTGGTGCTGATAACTTAATGGACTTAGATGCTGAGCATTTTAGCTTCTAACCGACTTATTAATAATAGAACTAACTAAACGACTGAGAGCAATTATGAGTAATTTAGCCGAATCTTTTGCAGAAATGAAATCACGTTTTAACGCAGGCGCTGCTGACGATGTGGATGCTGTGTTTCAATATGAGATTGATGATAGCCGCTGGTATGTCAGCGTTGCTGATGGCGCTTGTGAAGTGACTGAAGGCACACATGATGACCCTAGCTTAACGCTAACCCTTTCTGAGGATGTTTTCCTAGAGGTCATGTCTGGTGAAACAGATGGCATGCAAGCATTTATGATGGGGCAAATACAGGCTGACGGCAATATGATGCTTGCCCCACAAATTGCCGAGCTATTCCCAGTTCCTGCATAATGCTCTATAGGTTACTTCCAAGCTTAGCCCAATACACTGTTTTCAGCGCATTGGGCTGCTGCGAAGTAACTTAGCAGTGCAATCACCAGAGAGAATACCAATAATAATTTAGCAACCATAATAACCAAATAATATTTAGCAAATGCAGTCATTCCGCTATACCATCATTACAATGATAGGAACTTATAGATGAGAAAAACTGGCTGTAACCAATTTGCCGAGGAGATAACAAAATGATAGAAGACAATACAACCGACCAACCAACCGCAGAATCAACATCAGCATCTGCTCCATTAGCAGCGTCGCACCGTATTCCAGCCGGTACTATTCCAGCGGACTTAAATACTGACAATTTCACCAATTTGCTAGATCTTCTCGACTTTAGCATGCGCCATGGTGACGCCCCTGCCTATACCAGCATGGGCAGAACCCTTAGCTTTACCGAGCTTGGTCAAATGTCTGATGCTTTCGCAGCGCATCTTGTCAACAACACTAATCTCCAACGTGGCGATCGTATCGCGATACAGTTGCCCAATATCTTGCAATACCCTATCGCCCTGTATGGCGCATGGAAAGCTGGGTTAATCGTTGTTAACACCAACCCACTGTACACCGCTGATGAGATGAAGCACCAGTTTAACGATGCTGGTGTTAAGGCGATTGTGATTTATCAAAGCATGGCCTGCAAATTACAGAAGATTTTGCCAGAGACAGAAATTGAGCATGTTTTTCTCTCTGAGTTGGCAGATTTTCATTCGCCTCTCAAGCGCAGAATATTGCAGTTCGTCATCAAGAATATCAAGAAGCTGGAGCCTGCATTTTCATTGCCTACCGCTGCCAGCTTCCGTCAAGTGGTTCAAAGCAATACCGGCAAATCTTTTGAGAGAGCCAGTTTCACCGCAGAAGAAATTGCCGTGCTGCAATACACTGGAGGCACTACTGGTGTTGCCAAAGGCGCTATGCTGACTCACGCCAACCTAATCAGCAATATTCTCCAAGGTTTAGAAGGCACAGCAACGATTAACAAACCATGGTATGAAACCGCTATTGCCCCTCTGCCGCTGTATCATATCTATGCTTTCACGCTCACTCAAGCCATCATGTATCGTGGCGGTCATAGCGTACTTATCCCTAATCCAAGAGATATTCCAGGCTTTGTCAAAGAGCTAAAAAAATGGCCTTTCACATGTTTTATGGGCTTGAACACGCTTTTTATTGCGCTCTGTCGAGACCCCGGTTTTAGTTCTGTGAATTTTGATAAGCTCATGTTTACCGTCTCTGGCGGCATGGCGCTAACCCAGACTGGTGCCCAGCTTTGGAAAGACACCACTGGCTGCGAGGTCGGTGAGGGTTATGGCTTAACGGAGACTTCGCCTATTGTGGCTATTAATGACCCAGTGAATATCCAACTGGGCACAGTGGGATTGGCTGTACCACATACCACTTTTAAATTAATAGATGAAGATGGCAACACTGTACCTGAGGGTGAGCCGGGTGAAATCACTGTTTCGGGGCCGCAGGTGATGCTTGGCTACTGGAAACGTGAAGATTCAACCGCTAGAGTATTTACCGAAGATGGCTATTTAAAAACCGGTGATATCGGTGTTTGGCAGGCAGATGGTTGCCTACGCATTGTTGATCGTGCCAAAGATATGATTATTGTTTCTGGCTTTAAAGTATTCCCAAATCAGCTAGAAGATGTCATTACCCAGCACCCGCAGATTATTGAGTGTGCGATAGTTGGTGTGCCTGATGAAACCACTGGAGAAGCAGTGAAACTGTTTGCGGTGAAGACCGAAGAGCCACTTGAGCACGATGCGCTAATCAGTTGGTGCCGAGAAAAACTCACTGCCTACAAAATCCCTAAACAAATTGAGTTTAGAGATGAACTACCCAAGTCCAACGTCGGCAAGATACTGCGCCGCATGCTAAGAGACGAAGAAGAAACCGCAGAGTAATTTCAATGAACAAGCCCAGTTCTATGAGATTTTAGGGCTGGGCTACCCTACCCGTTGACGACTATATAGATAAGCGTACACAGAGGTGTACAAAGCACAAGGAAATCGATATATGATTATGCAAGGACAGGCCTTAACGGCTGATTTTCTATCCCCACCAGATGCAGGAAAGCCCGATAGCGGCATTGTGAATGTTGTGTTTGATGCTGCTGATAGTGCAGTGAATACACTGGGCACTCCCACTATTGCAGAGCTAGAGCAGACCATAAAAGCAATACAGGCAACTGATGGTGTTCGCGGTATGATCTTTAGCAGTGCTAAAGAGGCTTTTATCGTGGGCGCGGACGTTCATGAGTTTACCCAAATGTTTAGCGCCTCTGAGGAGGAGATTTTAACCTATCTCCGCGAGTTAAACAGCATGATCAATGGCATTGAAGATCTGCCCTTTCCTACGGTTGCAGCAATTAATGGCTTGGCATTAGGCGGTGGCTTTGAGTTACCGCTCACTTGTGACTACCGAATAGCTACGCCATCTGCAAAGCTTGGCTTGCCAGAAGTTAAACTGGGCATACACCCAGGCTGGGGCGGCACTGTGCGCTTGCCACGATTGATTGGTGTTGATAATGCCAACGAATGGATCGCCACAGGCAGTGCCAAAAAAGCCAGTGTGGCCTTAGCTGAAGGCGCGATAGATGCTGTGGTTGCAGATGATTTATTATTAGCAGCTGCGGTTGATCTGATTAACAAAGTACACGCTGGTGATTTTGATAATCAAGCACGCAGAGTCGAAAAGCAGAGTCCGATTAAGCTAAATCCGGTTGAGCAGATGATGGCTTACGAAACTGCTCTCGGCATGGTCAAAGGCAAAGCGGGACCACATTACCCTGCCCCAGTTGCTGCAATCAAAACCATGCAAAAAGCAGCCAACAAAGGTCGCGATGCTTCTTTAGAGTTGGAGATAATCTCTTTCACTAAGATGGCAAAAACGGATGTAAGCCAAGCGTTAATCAGCATCTTCCAAAAAGACACTTACGCCAAAAAAGTCGCTAAAGAACACCAGAAACAAGCCTTACCTGTAAACCAAGCAGCGGTAATTGGTGCTGGCATTATGGGTGGTGGAGTGGCTTATCAGTCAGCCTCTACTGGCACGCCAATCTTAATGAAAGATATCAAACAAGAAGCACTGGAACTTGGTTTAGGCGAAGCACAAAAACTTTTAGCAGGTCAGCTCAAGCGTGAGAGAATCACAACAACTGATATGGGTAAAGTAATCTCTGCCATCACACCAACGCTAAGCTATGGTGATTTTGGTCATGTTGATATTGTAATTGAAGCTGTGGTGGAAAATGAGAATGTGAAAAAGAGCGTATTAGCTGAAACCGAAAAGCAGCTACGTGATGATGCTATTTTAACTTCTAACACCTCAACGATTTCTATTACCGAACTGGCTACCGCGCTAGAAAAGCCTGAGCAGTTCTGTGGCATGCACTTTTTTAACCCCGTGCATAAAATGCCTTTGGTGGAAGTTATTCGTGGTGAAAAGACTTCTGAGACAGCTATTTCTACCACTGTCGCCTTTGCTAAGGCAATGGGTAAAACCCCGATTGTGGTGAATGACTGTCCCGGATTTTTGGTAAACCGTGTGTTATTCCCATACTTCGGTGGCTTTGCTCAGCTATTGGCAGACGGTGCAGATTTCCGCAATGTCGATAAAGTCATGGAACGCTATGGCTGGCCAATGGGCCCTGCTTACCTACTTGATGTAGTCGGCATGGATACTGCTTATCATGCAGATGCCGTGTTAGCTGCTGGCTTCCCAGACCGCATGGCACATGAAGGTGAAAACGCGATAGACCGCCTTTATGCCAAAGAGCGCTTTGGGCAAAAGAATAAGTTGGGCTTTTATCGTTATGAGAATGATAAGCGTGGTAAATTACAAAAACTTCTTGACCCTGAGATCGATCAAGTACTCTCCGGTGTGGTTGGCTCAGCAATGGAGTTTGAAGATCAAGCCATTATAGATCGCATGATGATTCCTTTGTGCATAGAAGTAGCGCGCTGTCTTGAGGAAAATATTGTGGCATCCGCTGCTGAGGCCGATTTGGCACTGATCTATGGCATAGGCTACCCACCATTCAGAGGCGGAGCCTTGCACTATATGCACACTATAGGCTTAACCGCATTCTGCGAGCTGGCAGATAGCTATGCAGATTTAGGCCCACTTTACCAAGTAACCGACAAAATGCGTGAGATGGCAGCCAGTAACACTGGTTACTTTGATCAACCCATCCACTAAGAGGACGATGACAATGACTATGAAATTAAATCCTAATGATGTCGTCATAATCGACACAGTTCGCACACCTATGGGGAAATCTAAAGGGGGTGGCTTTCGCAATGTGAGAGCGGAAGCTCTCTCAGCTGCAGTGATCAAGGCACTACTAGAACGCAACAGTGCTGTTGAACCAAAAGCGGTTGAAGACGTGATCTGGGGTTGTGTCAACCAAACTCTTGAACAGGGCTTTAACATTGCCCGTAACGCTTGGTTGCTGGCAGGCATGCCACATAGTGTTGCAGGTCAGTCAGTTAATCGACTCTGCGGTTCTTCTATGTCTGCTCTGCACACTGCAGCGATGTCTGTGCAAAGCGGTTATGGCGATTTCTTTATCGCCGGTGGTGTTGAACATATGGGTCATATCGCCATTGCTCACGGAGTAGATGTAAACCCTGAAATGTCAAAGCAAGTCGCCAAAGCATCTATGATGATGGGCGCAACCGCTGAATTACTAGGGAAAATGAACAGCATTAGCCGTGAGATGCAAGACGAATTTGGCGCACGTTCTCATCAGCTAGCGCATCAAGCACATGTCGACGGCTTGTGGGATAGCGAAATTATTCCTGTCGCTGGGCATGATGAGAATGGATTTAAAACACTGATCAAAGCAGATGAGGTTATCCGACCAGATACCACTGTAGAAGGTCTAGCTGAATTAAAACCTGTGTTTATTCCTAAAGTAGGAACGGTCACAGCAGGAACATCCTCAAGCTTCTCTGATGGTGCTTCTGGCATGTTAGTCACTTCTGCAGCGAAAGCTGAAGAGTTGGGACTCAAGCCTAGAGCCAGAATCGTCAGCATGGCGACTGCTGGCTGTGATCCTTCTATTATGGGATTTGGCCCTGTTCCTGCTAGTCAAAAAGCGTTAAAACGCGCTGGGCTAAGCATGGACGATATTGACCTTGTAGAGCTTAACGAAGCATTTGCTGCACAGGGCTTATCTGTTTTAAAGAACTTAAAGCTGTTGGATAAAATGGATGAGAAGGTCAACTTAAAAGGCGGTGCAATCGCATTAGGACATCCGCTAGGTTGCTCTGGCACTCGCATTACCGGCACTTTGCTCAATTTGCTTGAGCAAAAAGACAAGCAATTCGGTCTCGCAACTATGTGTATCGGTATGGGACAAGGCGTTAGTACTGTTATTGAAAGAGTCGGCTAAGTATTCCTTTGATAACATTTGTGGCGTAGCTTCTTAGCTCCGCCACAACGCATATGCATTTACTCAGAAATGCATATATTTTTAAACACACTCTTCTCTTTAACTCTACGCTATCTATCTGCTTCTCAAACTCCAGTGATTCCAGTTACACACTTTTAACGTAGTTCTTCCCAAGATATACCATACAGCCTATCAGGCGTATCTACTATTTCATTGCATGATAAACAAGGTGAAACAATAGTTTCTACTGTTTCAATTGTATTGCCTTCGGCATCTGTGCTCGTAGAGTTCACCCGACTTATATTTATCTCCGGCGCTATCCCTAAACTTGATATAGTGGTACTTCTGTCCGCTGTTGCCAGCTCATCATCAACACCATCATTATTTGGATTCACTGCTGCTGCAGTCCGCAAGCTTATGCTATAAAATCGAGAGATTGAGTTTGAAGTCGGCTGAACATCGCAGGTATCATTTGTTGAAGTTGTTTTGGCACTTCCCTGCTCCGCTTTATCCTGCATATAAGTTGAGAAATAAACCACGCCGTTATGGACAGCGGCTTTGTTGACTGATTTTTCACCAGATCCCGCAGTACCAAGATCAATAAACCAGCCAGATTTAGTATTAAGCTCTTTAACAGCTAAATTATATTCAGGATTAGAAGTATCCTGCAACACATTACTTGTCGCATCGTATAAATCGTAACTCGTTATAGGTGTCAAAGCTTGATAATTCCGTGTGAATGGCTGATCATCATAGAAGGTAAAGAACCTATCTCGCATGCCTTCTGGCGCACTTGCTAAATCTGGTCTATAGCCTGAACCAATACTAATGCCAAACACAGTTTTCCCTCCTAGGGTCTTTATTTTGGACACCGCTGGTTTATTAAAGAACTGATAATTCAACTGCGTATCTATGTCATTCACATCCACCAAGATACTGGCTTTAATAGCTTGATTCTTATTAGTACTGTTATATCGATCCGTTATCTCATTATCGATATCCACCCGAATTATACGTCCGCCAACATCTGAAAAATAAAGCCTATCCGCAAAGCTATCACTGTCCAGATGCACTACCTCAGGAGCAGTCACTAAACTATTCTTCATATCATTAACAATAATATCTGCTCTTGAACCCTCGCCCGAGATCCAAAACAATCTTTTGCCCGTTAAAGCATTAACCACATAAATCGCATTGCCAATTTCATTGTAGCCATCGTATTCATTATTTTTACTAGCAAGAGGGTTCCCTTCAATATCGTGGTTTGCATCATAACCACCCGCTAACACTATTACCGGCACTGATTCTCCAGCATATTTTATTTGCATAGGGCTGGCTGGTGCCCATGTTTGTCCGAGTTTTGCAAACTGGCCTGCGCCGCCTTCTATTTTCCATAACAAAGCAGGAGTTCCTGGACTCGTTACATCGAGTGCATAATAATTTTGTCCGCCTCTTCGCATCCCAAAAACTAAGATTTTTTGCTCCTCTCCCCCACTTTTACTTATCGAAAAAACCACTGGCTGACCGTCCAAGCCATACTCTGGCGCTCCATGGTTAGTCCTGGTGGGGTTGTTTTGCAAAATATCGATATTTTTGAGCAAAACATTCGGCATAAATCCCCATAATTCTTCACCAGTTTCGGAATCAAAAGCATGCAGCACACCTTCAGAGGTTGGCAAATATAATATGGTTTGATCACGATAATCTGGGTATTTGATAGTAATGGGCTGAGTATGTATTGGTGCACCCATTTTACTAATCGTTGAAGTTTGTTGCTTGCCATTTTCATCCGTTATCGTGATAATGCCATCAACTGGTAAAGCTGTACTAGTAAACCATTCATAGGATTTATCTAAAGTCTTCAATGCTCCATTACTGCCATTTTCAGTATAAATGACACGATCCTCACGCGCGTTTAGCAATCCAGCGACGCCATTTAATATACTGGTATTTCCAGTAGTTGTGCCCCAATAGTCAATTTGAGACTCGCGAAAAGTTCCATCGGCTTCTGTTGCACTATTGCCGTTAGCGTCTTTAAGCGAAAACGCCATATCGGCACTAGCGCCCAACTCATACTTGTATTTTTTTAAATTGCCATACCATATATTCTTAAGCTCCGGCTTCAATAATGGTATATAAGCAAACTCTGCAACGCCGTTTAAATCAGACAAGTCTGCCGGTAAGCTTACCGAATTATAGCTATAAGGCACATTTGTTCCGGCAACATCTAAAATCTCCTTAAACACTTCAGTTAAGTCCGTATTAGCACCCGCATAATAAGTCTTACCATTACCTGCTTTTGATATATCATTCAAAAAGGGGATCGTGTTAGCAGGAGAGTTAATGCCAACGGTATGGGTAGTAATAGTTTGCTTGCCCGGAAATAAAGTTTCATCAGGCCTTAGATCAGTATTGGCTAAAAATTTCACAGCATCTAAAAGACAGCCCCCTTTGCTGGTATTTAGTTGCGAATAAGTACCTCGGGTCCATACAGAGGTACCGTCAGTTGTGCACTCTCTTTCAGACTTTCTAAAAGCAGCGTTTTGCGCTTCATACTTAATGTTTAATGTCAGCTCTCTATCCCAACGCCTATTACCATCAGGGTCAACTCTATCTTTACCATAACTTTGAAAACTTGAATACGGCACACCATCCGTTAATAAAACAATACTATTATTGGCACAATAATTTTCAGGAGTCATAGGCCCTGCACCTTGACCGGGATAAAATTTTAAATATTTATCGGAATTATCATAATAAACTTGATCTTCAGAAAATATATTAGTGCCAGCGTTCTTTTTCAAATACGGCGCTTTCGTCGAGCTTACTCTTGCATAATCATGGTCATAACGATCCACGAACCAATTGGCACCAAAAAAGAATGCTGGTGTAGTCGGCGTGCCCCATATCAACGGAGACCGATTAATAATCCGCACCATTTCAGGCCGTGTTTCATCAGAGATCACCGTAAAAGGAATTTGTGGTGTCAGCCGCGGTGCTTGGGAATACCAGTCATCTTTAAAAGATAAAAATGCGACATTGTAACCCTCGTAGTTAGGTGAATTAACAATTTCTTTCATTGATTTCTTTAAATTTGCTTGCCTCGCCCCTCTCATAGAAAGCGACTGATCTAAAATAAAAAGAATATTGGGTTTAGTTCCTTTAGATACGGGTGGCTTTATATAAATATCAATATCATCTGCACTGGAGACAAAAGGAGTAAGCAAAAAGAACGACAACAACCAAACAGGAATAATACTGGATTTTCCTCTATAATTAAAACTAAGCAGTTTTCTTAATAAAAAAAAATTTGTGAGTGATATTTTTTTTTGCAGTTTTATCTTCATTATTTAGGGCACACAATAATAATATTCCGTTATTCAACGTTTGTTAAAAACATCACTACCAGAACTAGACCAACTTAGGCTTACTAGCAGTAAAAACAATTATTGAATAATTTATTTAGAGAATAAGGTCTTTAATTTACAAAATTAAAGAAATAAATACTCACTTATCCCTAAAAATTAATTTACTTTTAATATTAACACGTTAAAAAAGCTCTGTGAACAAATGAATTTCTTTGATTATGCGAAGAAGTTCAAACCACAACAGAAAACTAGGGATAGCTTCGCTTAACAATTCGATAAGGTAAATTTCCATCGAGAGACAGCGGCTAGATGCCTTTGCTAACACTGCTTTCTCTTAGCCGTGGCACTTACGAAAAAATGTTGCGGAAAATGACGTAAATAGGTACCTTAATACATTTGAAACGATATTATTTAAAGTACCTATTATGAGCTTAAACGATCACGTCCTCTGGCGTAAACCAGTCCATCATCTCGATAAAGAAGATAGTAATAATCATGTTGCTTGGATTGAGTTATTCTATGATCTAATCCACGTTGTGTGTGTATTCATGCTCGGGGATTTTCTTAGTCACCACCTAAGCATGGAAGGCATTCTTATTTTTAGCGGCTTGTTCTTTTTA
Source organism: uncultured Gammaproteobacteria bacterium (assembly GCA_929200405.1). Taxonomy (GTDB): domain Bacteria; phylum Pseudomonadota; class Gammaproteobacteria; order Cardiobacteriales; family CAKMZF01; genus CAKMZF01. Next base: position 13,568 of record CAKMZF010000058.1, read on the forward strand.
ATCTGGAATTCATGGGCGCACACCATCTATTACACTTCGCTTTATATCAGCAATGACATCGTTCATCGAGTGATTATGGCGGCTCAGATGTGCTCCATAATGATTATTGCTGCCAGCATTCCAAGCATTACCGGCAAGGGCGCTATGTTTTTTGCTTTAGGCTATGCTGCGAATCATTTTTTACTCGCTCTTATGTTTTACCGTGCAGTTAAACACGATCAGACCTCTGTAAGTATTGCTAGCCGAGCGACCAAAGCCTATCTGATCACAGCGATTATTCTTATGCTCTCGGCATTCTTGCCTGCACCGTATATATATTACGCGTGGGCTGTTAGCGTCTTAGTATTACAAATTAGCTATCAAATGCCCAAGTACGGCATTATGAGTATGCCAAGATTTTTGCCTCGCAAAGAGCATTTTTCTGAGCGCTTCGCACTACTCACCCTCATTGTAATTGGCGAAGGTTTTTTCAAAATGGTCGTTACACTCGGGGAAAAAGGCGTCTACAAAGTCCCGCCTGAAGTGTTTATAAACGCAATCTCTGGCGGATTTGGATTATTTGGTTTATGTTGGTTATATTTTGATCTTGTCGGTAATGCCGAACCCAAAGAAAGCCAAAGATCTATTGAGCGCTGGTGGTTTGGACATTTATTCTTAATGATCTCTGCAATTATGATTGGCGTTGCGTTAAAGGCAATGATGAAAATTAGTTTTCTCGAACCCTATCCTAACAAATATGCCTTGGTTGGTTGTATTGGCTTAGCCGTTTATATCGCTGCATTGTGGCTAATTCAATCGGGTATTAAGCACAGAAAAGCGCATGATTATTATCCAGCTGGGTTGCGAATTTTTGGGATTACACTCGCTCTATTTACTTATACAATGGTCGATTATTTGCCCGCAATCATTGGAAACCTCATATGGTCTATCGCGCTCTTTAGCCAGATTATTATCCCGCTAATGAACTATCGTAAAGAATATGCATCCACTAATACTGCCAATACATAACTCTCTACGCCAGGGCTTCTAATAGCAAGCTCTGGCAATTTCAAAGCAGCGGCTTAGCAAAACCTATTTTTCTACTTTAAGAAAATATCTACATGCGATAAACCCTATGGGTAACCACAGTTACTGACAATAGTGATAACTGTGGTTATAATTCCGCTCATGCCCAGATATACCACTCATCTACTACCGCAATCTATCGCCAAAATTCCTTTTCGATGGCAAAGATAAGCTCGTTCACAAGCACAGCACTTCGCTGATGCACTATAGTAACTCTTATCTATTCAATTATTTTTTTAGGTTCTTGCCATGAGACTACTCCCTACTACAGAACAATTTTCCAACTATGCCGAACAGGGCTACAACAAAATCGCTGTTGGTTTAGAAGTTTTAGCCGACTTTGAAACGCCTCTCTCTTGTTATAAAAAACTTGCGAACGCCCCCTATAGCTACTTACTAGAGTCTGTCGAGGGCGGTGAAAAATGGGGTCGTTACTCTATTATCGGCCT
>CAKMZF010000059.1 GCA_929200405.1 uncultured Gammaproteobacteria bacterium
GGTAATGCCGCTGTAGGTAACATGACCACCTTCACCAGCAATAGGCAAATAGCCCTGTCCTGTTTCAACTAACCCAGAGACTCCTAGCCCAGTGCCAGGGCCAATGAGAGCAATATTGCCATCACCGCTATCTCGATCACTGGCACCTATTGTTAATACATCTTCTTTGGTTAAAAAAGGAATTGATAGCGCCAGAGCAGTAAAGTCATTAATAAAATGCATCTTTGAAAAGCCAAGCCTTTGGGTCAACTCAGCAATGGAAAAAGCCCAATCCGGTCGATTGGTTAACTGCACTCTGTCAGCCGCTATTGGTGTCGCCATATCTATCACAGCTTGAATAACAGTAGCTCTAGCCTCTGAACCCAACTCAGAAATATACGCCTGAATCACAGCGCCTAAACTACTAAAATTATCGGCTGCAAACACTTTTATGTCAGATAAAGCACCATCACAAGCAATAGCAAGACGTACGTTAGTGCCACCCACATCACCGACAAGTAAAGGTTTATTATTCGCCATGCCTACTCTGCTCTCTTTCTATGGTTGACTACAATTTCACAGTAAATTTATATACCAGATTCTTCAAACCAGCTACTACCTGCTTTTATAATCAACTCATTTGCAGAAGTTGGACCCCAATCTGCTGACTTGTATTTATACAGTGGCGAACCTTCTTTTTGCCAAGCCTCTCTTATCGGATCTATCCACTCCCATGCCGCTTCTAGCTCATCATCTCTAACGAATAAAGTTTGATCTCCACGAAGCAAGTCAATCATAATTCTCTCATAAGCAGAACGCTGTCGAACCTTAAGCCCGTCGTTAAGATTTAAATCCAATTTTACAGGACGCAATGAAAATTCATCGCCAGGCTGCTTGGCATACATCAACAGCTTTATATACTCTTCTGGCTGAAGTCGCAAAACCAATCTGTTTGGCTCATGCACAACAGTGGCCGCTGTAGGGAAAATAGGGTGCGGAACATCTCTAAAGTTAATTACCACCTCTGTTGTCCGCTCTCGCATTCTCTTACCAGTACGCAATAGGAATGGCACACCTTTCCAGCGCCAGTTATCAATCTCTGCTTTTATCGCGACATAGGTCTCGGTTTCACTTTCTGCATTTTCAACACCCGCCGCTTCCAACTCTTCAATATAACCTGATAGATCACCATAACTAGTATATTGCGCTCTCACCACATCTTCAGAGACTTCACGATCTTTTATTTTCCGAAGCGAGCGCAATACTTTGAGCTTCTCATCTCGCACAAAGTTAGCGTTATTTTCTGCCGGAGGCTCCATCGCCAAGATGCATAATAGCTGCATTAAGTGATTTTGAACCATATCACGTAATGCGCCAGAACCGTCATAATAAGTCCTACCCTCCAAACCGACCGTTTCTGCAACGGTAATTTGCACACTTTTTATGTGAGATCTATTCCACAACGGTTCAAATAAGCTATTCCCAAATCTCAGTGCCATTAAATTCTGAACAGTTTCTTTGCCTAGATAATGATCAATACGGTAGATTTGCTCTTCCTCAAAGACCGCCCGCATGAGCGAATTTATTTCCTTCGCAGACTGCAAGTCTTTACCTAATGGTTTTTCAACCGCCAACCTAGCGCCATTTTTATTAAGACCAAATTGCTGTAAATATTGTACCGTCGGCGCAAAAAAGTGTGGCGCAATAGACAAGTAAAATACTCGCTGCCTATCCGGATGCTCATCTAACACTTTGCCTAAAGCTTCAAAACCCTCTGGTGTAGTTACATCAACAGCCACATAATGCAACATCTCAAGAAACTCTGCCCATTTGGCTTTATCGATAAACTCTTCTTCAATATGTGGCTTAGCTTCTTTATTGACTAAATTACGAAACTTTTTGCTATCCATTTCTGAGCGAGCAACCCCAACGATGCGACCACCACAGTCCAAGAGCCCTTCGCAGAAGTGATGATACATAGAAGGAATTAACTTACGCATGGTAAGATCACCGGTACCGCCAAAAATCACAAAATCAAAACTGGAAATCATATTTTCACCACTCTTCTAGGCAAAGTCTTACAAGAGAAATCTCTAATTACAAATTGTAGCAAAACTACAAGCAAGGAATATTGTAGCTTATTTTTGTAGTTTTGCTACAATTATTCGAAATATCTAATATCACATTTAAGAATGCTTGAATTTGAACCGTCGTACAAGCAAAATTTAAGGAAATTATATGAGCACTGTTGATCCACGCCTAGCCGCAATCACAGACAGAATCATTGAGCGAAGCAAGCCTCATAGAGGTGCTTATCTGCAAACCATTGAAAAACAAAAAACTAAAGGCGTTCAGCGCCGACATTTAGGCTGTACCAACCTTGCTCATGCTTTCGCGGCGGAGTCAAATCAAGATAAGCTGCTACTCAAACAATTAGAACAGCCTAATATCGGCATTGTCTCAGCCTATAATGACATGCTCTCTGCACATCAACCGCTAATGAGCTTTCCAGTGCTGATTAAAGCTGCTCTACGAGAGAAACGCGCAACCGCCCAATTTGCAGGAGGCGTCCCTGCAATGTGCGATGGTGTTACACAGGGCCACGAGGGCATGGAGCTATCGCTATTTAGCAGAGACACCATCGCCATGAGTACCGCCGTTGCGCTCTCACATAATGTTTTCGATGGCATGATGTGCTTAGGCGTATGTGACAAGATCGTTCCAGGTTTGGTCATGGGCGCACTTACCTATGGTCATATCCCCGCTATTTTTGTACCCGCCGGCCCTATGCCTAGCGGAATCTCCAATAGCCAAAAAGCCAAGACCAGAGAGCAGTTCGCCAACGGTGAAGTCAGTAAAGATGCTTTGCTAGAATCTGAAATGCAGTCTTATCACAGCCCAGGGACCTGCACTTTTTATGGGACAGCCAACAGCAACCAGATGCTGATGGAAATCATGGGTCTGCATATTCCTGGCGCAGCATTCGTCAACCCAAATACCCCTTTACGAGATGCGATTACCCGTCGCGCAGCGCATCAAATACTCAAACTTACCGCGCAAGGCGAATCACCAATGCCTGTGGGAGAAATGTTAGATGAAAAAAGTTTTGTGAACGCGCTTGTTGGCTTAATGGCTACAGGCGGCTCTACAAACTTAACCTTACATCTCATCGCCATGGCCGCTCATGCTGGCATCATATTAAATTGGGATGACTTTGACGCGATATCAAAAATTGTGCCACAACTGGCAAAAGTCTATCCGAATGGCCCAGCAGATATAAATCAGTTTCACACTGCCGGCGGCCTAGCGCTGGTCATCCGTGAATTATTAGACCACAAACTACTTCACAATGACGTGCAAACCGTCGTTGGCGGAGGCTTAGACGCCTATACCAAAGTTGCGATATGGGATAAAGAAGTCGAAGGTGCTTTGCGCTATGAAGATGCACCAGCACAATCGCTCGATCCAAGCATCATCAGTACAGCAACCAAACCGTTTTCTGCCACTGGTGGCTTAAAAGTTTTTAATGGCAATCTAGGTCGCGCTGTCATAAAAATTTCAGCTGTTGCCAAAGAGCATCGCCTAGTAACAGCCTCGGCAAAAGTTTTTGATGACCAATTGCAGGTATCTGCTGCTTTCGAGAAAGGCGATTTAAATCAAGACACTATCATTGTCTTGCGCTATCAAGGCCCAAAAGCCAATGGCATGCCGGAGTTACATAAATTAACCCCTGCACTTAGTCTGTTACAACAAAAAGGTTTTGCAGTTGCATTAGTGACCGATGGTCGCATGTCAGGTGCTTCCGGAAAAACACCTGCTGCTATCCACCTATGTCCCGAAGCTGCTGCGGGCGGCCCAATAGCCAAAATCAGAGATGGCGATATAATCACCTTAAATGCCGAAACTGGCGAGCTAACAGTCGCCGTATCAGATGCCGAATTAGCCAGTAGAGAGCCAATCCCGCCCTCCAACGGCCTGCAAGAATATGGCTATGGCCGAGAGCTATTTTCAGCCTTTAGGCAATTAGTTAGTTCCGCTGAAACCGGCGCTATTTCAACTGGCACAGGACACATTGGTGCGCACTAACAGCGGTGCATAAGCCAGAAAGCAATTAACGAACCCCAAAAAGATCAACCAATACGAGAATTATATGAACATTAGAGATATATTAGCCCTAGGCAAAGTGGTTCCTGTTATCGTCATTAATAAAGAGCAAGACGCACTTCCTATGGCGGAGGCACTACTAGCTGGAGGCGTAAAAACCATGGAGATAACGCTACGCACAGAGGCAGGTTTAAAAGCCATTAACAAGCTCTCACAGTCATTACCAGAAATGATCGTAGGTGCAGGCACTGTTATCACCAGCGACGATTATAAAAGGGCAGTAGATGCAGGCAGTCAATTTATTGTTAGTCCCGGCTTTAGCGAAACATTAGCCACGACTGCAGCACAAAACAAGGTTCCTTTTCTACCCGGCATTGCTACGGGGTCTGATATTGTTCGTGCCATGCAATGCGGATTAGACACACTTAAATTCTTCCCCGCTGAAGCCAATGGCGGGACGCCAGTATTATCAGCCTTCAAAGGACCCTTCCCTAATATCAAGTTTTGCCCTACTGGAGGTGTTAACCCGCAGAACGCAAAGGACTATCTGCAATTAGAGAATGTATTATGTGTTGGTGGTTCTTGGTTAACGCCAAATAATGCAGTGTCTAATGGCGATTGGTCAGCTATCCAAGACTTAGCCGTTGCCACCGCAACATTAGTTTAACTCAGTTATTGAGTTGGCATTACCCGCTGACTATCGAGAGTTGTCGATAGTCTTCAACTGGAAATTTCTCGGTAATTTCCATAATCACTTGTTGTTGATTATAGACTCGATAGCTACGAACAAGCAAAGCACGATCATCATTAAAATCCTCAGCTGTTGCCTGTTCTTCACCACGAAATGTTATTTCCTTAAACGTCTCTAGACGATACTCGCGCCACAGTGTGCCAATCGGTATTGCCTGCTCTGTTAACCCCTCGGCAAAACTCTGCGGTATTCTATCCAGCCAGATAATCGACTCCGCATACACTCGTGGCATATTTGTGCTTTCTCCTCGAAGAAATATTCGCCGATGTAACAGCCTTTGTTGCGCATCATTTTGATCTTGGGAAACCTCTTCAGACAATTTCTCAACGCGAACATTCTCTTGAAACAACCTCCGCACTAAGTCAGTAACAGTACCATCGGTCTCCATTACCAATTGCAGCGCCAAAGGCAAATCTCTGGTATTAAACATAACGTTAACTATCCTGACGACCGTAAAGCTTTTGCGTGAGATCACTCACTACATTTTCTCGGGAGTAGAAATGCCCAACAAAGCCAAACACTGCTCTAATTGCTTTAGCGTTACATCCGCCAACCCCAATCGACTAGCCGTCACTGCTGCGTCATCTAAACCAACGATCTGACAAGTGCTGTAAAACTTTGAAAAACTCTGCGCTAAGCGATAGGCATGGTCTGCCAAGAAATTCGGAGCACGCTTGCTATAAGCCACATTAACCGCTGAGGCAAATGCATCTAACGTCAATGCCAGCTCACGCTCACTAGACTCTTTAATCTCTATTTCGGCTGCCGCTAAGCCTTTCTCTGCCGCACGCCTTAATAGCGATTTGATACGCACAGCCTGATAAAGCATATAGGGACCAGTCTTGCCCTCAAAACTCATAAATCTATCCAAGTCAAAAACATAGGAGGTTGTTCTATGGTTAGACAGCTCTGCAAATTTCAGCGCTGCACTGGCAACCATATTCGCCGTAGCGATAAACTCTTGCTCGCTCAGCTCTGCCCCCAAACCTGCCTGTTTAAGCCTGTTTTCTGCTTTTTCTCTAGCCATTTGAATAAGATCACCCAACTTTAGCACACCGCCAGCTCTGGTTTTAAATGGCTTGCCATCACTGCCATTAACAGTGCCATTAGCGATATGCTCCAACTGCCCTTCCTGTGCATAACCTGCCAAATAGCTTGCCCTAAATACCTGCGTGAAATGATCCGCCTGTCGTTGATCTACGCAATACAAACAAAGATCAAAATCATTGTCTCTTCTACGCTGTAATATTGTTGCTAAATCAGTCGTGCCGTACATAGAAGAGCCTTCGGATGACACCAACAGCAGTGGCGGCAGTTGACGTTTGTCTTTTTCTTTGGCAACGTGAATCACAATAGCGCCTTGGTCTGGCACCGCCAGACCACTTTGTTTCAGCTCAGCTACCATATCAGCAACCAAAGCATCGGCATCACTCTCGCCATTCCACAAATCAAAAGTGACCTCTAATGCAGAGAAATCACGTTGTAGTGCGATTTTACTTACCGCAACAAAATGCCGCCAAAGTGCCAAGTAGCCAGCTCTACCGGCTTGTAGCTCTGCGGTTGCCTTTCTGGCTCTATCTCTAAACGTCTCATTTTGCTTTGCCTCGGTTGCTGCTTCCGGGTATAGCTGCTCTAGCTCAGCAATAGTAACTGGACTTTCAGATGGATATTCTCCGGTAAAATTCGCATTGTGGTAAGGTGAGTTTGGCAACTTGTCTTCCAAGGCCACTATTAACAAGCCCATTTGGAAACCCCAGTCTCCAAAGTGCGCATCACCAATTACCTCATCTCCACAAAATCTAAATAGACGCTTGAGGCACTCACCAATAATAGAAGAACGTAAATGCCCAACGTGCATTGGTTTGGCAACATTAGGGCCACCAAAATCAATAATCACCGATCGTTGCTGCTCCACGGAATTTGCACCGAGCATTTCCGCCGTAGCCAATGTATTAATTCTCTGCTGCAATGCAGACTCTGAAACTTTGATATTGATAAAACCCGGCCCAGCTATATCAACACTATCATAGAGCACCTGCTCACCCAAACTCTCCAGCACAGCTGTTGCTAATTCTCTGGGATTTTTCTTGACTGCTTTGGCCGCTGCTAGTACGCCATTACATTGAAAATCTGCCAAATCAGGACGATCTGAAGCTTTTAGTTGCCCCAAGGCTGCATCAATACCCACCGCTTCAAACGCCTGTCTGATCGGCACTGCCAATGTAGAAATTAAATCTTTATTTTGCATATTTGAATTCAAATTTTGTAACCGTAAATTATTATTTATCTCGAATGAAAAACATCTCTGCTGATTTCCATTCAGACACTTTATCTTATATTTAAAATGACTTTATTGGCCTGTCCATTCAGCACGACCTCAAAGGCTTTTTCATAATCTTCCAAGTCAAAACGATGAGATATAATTGGCGACACATCTAGTCCTGTTTGCAACATTGCTAGCATCTTATGCCAAGTTTCATACATCTTTCTACCGTAAATGCCTTTGACATTTAAGCCTTTTATAATCGCTTTATTTAAGTCAACCACTGGCGCATCACCAAATAGCCCCAACAACGCGATCTTGCCATTGGTCATCATCGCCTCAATCATAGTATCTAAAGCTGGTTTTGCACCTGACATCTCTAGCCCAACATCAAAACCTTCCTGCATTTCCACCTGCGCCATCACTGCTTTTTTATCCCACTGACTAGCTAATACTCCCAAGGTAGCACCCATTTTCTCCGCCAGCTTAAGCCTCTCAGGATTTTGATCTGTAATAACGATATTTCTCGCACCGGCATGTTTGCATACCGCTACCGCCATGCAGCCAATAGGCCCAGCCCCAGTAATCAAAACATCCTCACCTACCAGATCATAAAACAAAGCAGTATGCACTGCGTTGCCTAGGGGATCTAATATCGCAGCAATATCATCATCAACCGAATCAGGCAGTGGCCTAACATTTGACTCTGGTATCACCAAATATTCAGCAAAAGCGCCAGCGCGATTAACGCCCACACCAATAGTTTTTGAACAGACATGCGCTTGTCCGCCTTGGCAGTTCCGACATTGCCCGCAGGGGATATGGCCTTCACCAGATACCCGCTGCCCGACACCATAGTTAGTAACTTCACTACCTATTTCAACAATCTCCCCAGCATATTCATGACCCACAATCATAGGTACGGGAATTGTCTGCTGCGCCCATTCGTCCCAGCGCCATATATGGCTATCGGTACCACAAATAGCTGCCTTTCTGACACGAATCATCACTTCTGTAGACTTAGGGCTATCCGGCAACGCCGAGTTTTGCAGCCATAGGCCTTCTGCCGCCTTGGCTTTCACCAGAGACTTCATAGTAGTGTGTGTCTGTAGAGATTGCGTATCTGTTGCCATCAAATCACTCCTAGGAATTTACCCACTTTTACAAAAGCGGCTATCGCCGTATCAATATCTTCCTTTTGATGCGCCGCAGATAACTGAGTCCGTATTCTTGCTTGATTTTTAGGCACCACAGGATAGGCAAAAGCGATAACATAAACCCCCTCTTGCAACATTTTTGCAGCGAACTCTTGTGCCAACACGGCATCCCCCAACATCACTGGGATAATAGGATGATCAGCCCCAGCCAAAGAAAAACCAGCAATTGTCATTTGCTCACGAAAATAAGCAGCATTCTGTCGCAATCTTTTCCGATCTTTCTCTCCTTCTTTGACTAAACTCAACGCAACTTGGGTTGCCGCCACAATTGCAGGCGGTAATGCATTAGAGAACAAATATGGCCTGGCTTTTTGCCTCAACATTTCGATAAGCACAGTTGGGCCACCGATATAGCCTCCAGCAGCACCCCCCAAAGCCTTACCAAACGTCCCAGAAAGTAAACTCACTTTATCTTGCACGCCATAAAAATTGGCCGTACCTGTCCCGTCAGGGCCTATGAATCCGACAGCATGAGAGTCATCCACCATCACCAAAGCATCGTAACGCTCCGCCAATTCGCATATTTCAGGCAAGTTAGCCAAAATGCCGTCCATCGAAAATACACCATCAGTCACAATCAATCGATACCGCGCCGATTGCGCTGCAATCAGACTTTCTTCGAGAGCGACCATATCATTATTAGCATAGCGAAACCGTTGCGCCTTGCATAGCCTGATACCATCAATAATCGAGGCATGATTAAGCACATCGGAAATAATCGCATCTTCTGAGTTTAGAAACGTCTCAAAAATACCGGCATTTGCGTCAAAACAACTCGCAAACAAGATGGTATCTTCAACACCTAAAAAGCTGGCTAATTCCCGCTCTAATTGTCTGTGAATAGTTTGCGTGCCGCAGATGAATCGCACTGATGCCATGCCCAATCCAAATTCATCTATTGCGCCCTTGGCCGCTATTTTTAGCGCTGAGTTGTCAGCGTAGCCCAAATAATTATTCGCACAGAAATTTAATAACGATTTATTTTGCGACTCATCACCATCAACACTGATATCTATCGCTTGAGGTGTTATCAGTAATCGCTCCTGCTTTAATAAACCCTGAGTGCCCAACTCAGTCAAAGCAGTTTGTGTCGCTAATATCAATGATTTAGACATATATTTTTCCTCTTTTCTGCAACCACGAATATTATTTAAGTAGCTTATATCACAGCCTTGCCTTTACGGAGCACCTTTGGCATCGCAAAGATAATAGTTTCTTCTGCGCCTTGATACTCCTCACCTAGCACACCTCCATGCTTTTGTAGATAAGCAATGACGTCTTGCACCAATAGCTCTGGCGCAGATGCGCCAGCAGTCACGCCAATATTCGTTACCCCCTGCAGCCATTCATTTTGCACATCACTGGCATCGTCAATTAAATAGGCTTTGCAGCCACGCTGCTCGGCTAACTCTCTCAACCGGTTCGAGTTACTGCTATTTTTCGAACCCACGACTAGAATTAAATCGCAATCTCTGGCCATTGTACGTACAGCATCTTGTCTGTTTGTAGTGGCATAACAAATGTCTTCATTTTTAGGACCTTTAATCTCAGGGAATTTATCTTTTAAGGCTGAAATAATTTCTTTGGTTTCTTCAACAGAAAGCGTTGTCTGCGACACATAGCTTAGCAACGCCGGGTTTTTTGGTGTCAACGCTGCTACGTCCTCCAAGCTTTCCACGAGATAGATAGTCCCATTGGCAATGCCTTTGGGCTTAATATATTGCCCCATAGTACCAACCACCTCGGGATGCCCTGCATGACCAATAAGCACTACCTCTTCTCCCCGTCTAGCATAGCGTGCGACCTCAAAGTGTACTTTGGTCACTAAAGGGCAGGTTGCATCGAACACCTGCAAGTCACGGCCAGCGGCATTTTCTTGCACCGCTTTAGAAACACCATGTGCGCTAAAAATTATCGTACCGCCATCTGGCACTTGATCTACTTCTTTGACAAAGATCGCACCACGAGACTTCAGCTCATCTACCACATGCTTATTATGAACGACTTCATGACGCACATAGATGGGGGCACCAAACAACTCTATTGCCCTGTTAACAATAGCGATAGCGCGATCAACACCGGCACAAAAACCACGTGGGTTTGCAAGAACAATTTTCATATATCTATCTTTTTATTTTCTCTAACAATACAACCCTAAATCTAAGGTTATATTGCCGGTTTTTTTCGATCTAAAACCAACATTTGAATCACCAACAAGACAGCCCCGATAGTAATCGCGATATCGGCAATATTAAAGATAGGAAAGTGCTTGACTGGCTCTAACCAAAAAGTATAGACGTGAATAAAATCAATCACCTTGCCTAACCACAATCTGTCTACTCCATTACCAATAGCACCGGCAATAATAAATGCTAATGCCCACTGCGGAACTACTTGGTCTGGGTATTCTTTGCGAAGTTGCAATAAAAAACCACATACTGCAAGCGCTAATATAACGAAAAACCAACGCTGCCAACCGTCTTGACCTGCCAAGAAACTAAATGCCGCTCCTTCATTATAGGCCAAAGTAAAATTTGCCCCTGGGAAGAGCGATATTGAATCATATAACTCCATTTGGGTATGAAACCAAAGTTTTGTTAGTTGATCGACTATAAAAATAATGACGATAATACCAAAAAAACGACTCGACTTCATTGCGCATCCTTAAAATAGTTCTTCGCTGTTTCAATATCTCGGGCAATCTGATCCTTTAATGCGTCCAGACCGTTAAACTTTTGCTCAGCCCTTATAAACTCCAACAGACATAACTGAACCTTTTGCCCATAAATCATGTCATCAAAGTCCAAGATATACGCCTCGACTCTAGCCTGCAATCCATTGACAGTTGGTCGCACACCCACGTTCGCAACAGCAGGCAATGAGCGATCATCAGGCAACATTACCCGACTGGCATAAACCCCAGTCAAAGGCAGTTTTTTGCGTTTATGAACGAGATTAATGGTTGGAAAGCCTAGCGATCTCCCCATTTTATCGCCATGACCCACTCGACCCCAAAAACTATAAGGCCGTCCTAATAGCGTCGCAGCATTTTGTATATCGCCCTCTGCTAATGCCGCGCGCAACCCTGAACTACTAATGCGAATCTCGTTAAAATTCACTGGCGGCATAACCATTACTTCAAAATTATACTCTCGACCTAACTCAGCCAAAGTCGACACATCTCCTGTGGCTTGATGCCCAAAGCGAAAATCCTCTCCCACGACAACAACTTTGCAACCTATATGGTTCAAATATTGTGCAAATTGCTCAACTCCATAATGTGCAAACACATGGTTAAATTTCTGCACAATAAACTGTGAGATGCCATAAAGTGAAATAGCACGCACTTTTTCCTCAAGTCGCATTAACCGGACTGGCGGATGCTCAGAAAAAAACTCCAGTGGTTGTGGCTCAAAAACCATAACCGCTGCCACCAATGAGCGTGCTTCTGCCAGTTCCAATGTCTTGGCTAATAATGTTTGATGCCCTAGATGCACACCGTCAAAATTGCCAATAGCAACTGCTTTCGGCTCTGAACTAACAGCCAAATTGGAAAGTTCTACGGACGAGACCCCTGGCATTCGGATCAATTTATATGATTTCATATCACTCATTTAGTGATTACCTGTGTTAATAAACCTGCACCTATAAAAATTAGCAATTTGCATATTAATGTCGTCGCATATACTGCCGCCAACGAATTCCCATAACATGAAGCAGCCCCAGATACACAATTGCAGCGCTGCCAATAATGGCAAACAGCCAAACCAATCTCAGCCACTGACTCTGATCTTGCCAAGTTTGATTTTGCGGATTTAGCAGTAAAATAACGCCAGCCATCGCCACTGTTGCTAAAAGTACTTTGATAAAGAATGCACTGCAAAACAACCCCAACAAACGTCGTCGATATGACTGCAAACCCACTGCCAGCAATACCGCGTTTGATATTGCCGATACAGAAACTGCTAGGGCTGTCGCAATATGCCCCAATTTACCAATCAATGAAACCCCAACGATAATATTAATTACCACCGCGATAATACCAAAAATTGCTGGTTTCCGAGTATCTTGCTGCGCATAATGCGCTGCAGACAATACCTGCACCAGCATATAACCAATAACCGCTGCTGACATAGCTGCCAGCGCTAGCGCGGTCATCATACTATCATCAGCCGTAAAAGCACCACTTTGATATAGCGAAACCGACATCCCATAAGCTAATAAATACAATCCCATCGCAGCAGGTAGTGAAAAAATCAATATCAATTTCACCCCCCACTCCAGCGTCAATGAGAAATCATCATCTTTTTTGTTAGAAAACTCCTGTACCAGTTTAGGCAAAATTACAGATCCGATCGCCACCCCGAACATACCAACTGGAAACTGAAACAAGCGATCCGCGTAATAAAACCAGCTGGCAGCACCATCTCCAACTGAGGTATTTAATTGCGTATTGATGATTTGATTCACCTGCACCGCAGAGGAACCAATAATTACTGGGAACATCAGTTTCATCACCTTAAAAACCGACTCATGCTGCACAGCCACATTGATCGAAGGCAATAAGCCCAGCTGATAAACTGGCTTCACAAGGATAGCAACATGCAACATACCGCCAACCAAAACAGCATAAGTCAAAATAGAAATATCAGGCATTACTTGGTAAGCACAATAAACCAAGATGAAGATAAAACAGATATTGAGCAAAACTGGGCCAAATGCAGGCCATACAAACTGCCGATAACTATTGAGTATGCCGGTAAAAAAAGCAGCTATTGAGATAAAGAGCAGATAAGGAAACATCATTCTCAATAAATGCACTGCCTGAGAAAAAGCATCTGGGTTAGCCGCAAACCGAGTCGAGAAAAAAGCAATTAACCATGGAGCAAAGATAATCCCCACCCCAACAACAGCAGTCACTGTAAATAATAATCGCCAAAATATCGCTGTAGAGAATGTTTTTAGTTCAGATACAGGACTTTGAGATTTGACATCATTAAAGACGGGAATAAACCCCTTCGCAAAAGCCCCTTCTGCAAAAATACGCCGAAACATATTAGGAATTAGAAAAGCAACAAAAAAGACATCCGTGACCACTCCTGCACCAAAGACTGTTGCAATCGCCAAATCTCTAATTAACCCAAGCACTCTTGATAACAGCGTCATCAATGACACCCAAGCCGATGATTTAAGTAGTGTGCTCAATGTGCGACTCTTTTATGATACATAGAAAACGAGAAACGACATAGCAAACCAGACACCCATTTCCTTGTGAATTTACCTGATTGAGCTGTGAAAATGCGTTTCGCATTTACTAGCTAAATAACAGCAGCACAGTATACCCGAAGCTTTAGAGAGAATATGCAAGACACCAATCCAAGCCTTGAAAAAAGGCATCTTTTTATACTGTTATTCTTTATAAAAACGATACTAATCCCCGTTTTTACACCACATCCGTTAGGCAAACTCTAGTTCCTCAAAAAAATATCAAATTAATCTTTTAATTTTACTGGGAAATCATTGACAAAAGCAGTTTTTTTGGACAAAGTACGCACCCTCTGCGGACAAGAGCGCCGCATACTATTGAACCAATTTTACATTATTACGGGAGCTACCTTTGGCTAACTCAAAACAAGCGAAAAAGCGCGTACGCCAAAACGAAAAGAGCCGCCGCCTAAACTCTAGCCAAAAATCGGCAATGCGTACTTATATCAAAAAAGTAAATGCAGCAATTCTTTCTGGCGATGCAGCAGCAGCTCAAGAAGCATTTCAAAATGCACAACCACTTATTGACCGCGCAGCGCGTAAAGGCCTGATACACGTCAATAAAGCAGCACGCAACAAAAGCAAGATGATTAAGCGCATTAAAGCAATGGCTTAAGTCACACTACTCTAACCCAGTAGATGAAAAAAGGGAGCAGATTGCTCCCTTTTTTATTATCTTTTATTTATAGACCCAGCATACTACATTACAACCAAGTTATCCCTATGCACAATCTCATCAGCATGGCGATATCCCAGCACCTCACTGATTCCATCACTTGTCATCCCCAATATTCTATTTGCATCCACCGATGAGTAGTTAATTAACCCTTTCGCTATCTGCATGTCAGAACTATTCACCACTGATACTAATTCACCTCGTTGAAAATCCCCTTGAACCGCCTTTACACCAACTGGCAGTAAACTTTTACCCTGCTGACATAGCGCATTCTCCGCGCCGCTATCTACCACTAACTTACCGGAGACTTGAAGCTGTGACATCAACCATTGCTTTCTGGCACCTTGCTTAACCTTAGGTGGCAGCAACACAGTTCCCACTGTCTCACCATTAGCTATCTTTGAGATAATTCCCATATCTGCACCCGTGGCGATCACTGTTGCCGTACCAGATCTTGCCGCCAGCTGAGCTGCATTAACCTTAGTAACCATACCTCCACGCCCCAATGCACCACCTTCGCTTGCCATATTTATTAATGACTTGTCATCAGCATCCGCCACCGAAATTAACTCAGCCGCTGGATTTACTGAGGGATTGTCATTAAACATACCTTGCTGATCGGTTAATATCACATAGAGACTCGCATCTATAAGGTTTGCCATGAGCGCCCCTATGCTATCGTTATCCCCAAAGCGAATTTCATCATAGGTAACCGCATCATTCTCATTAACAATCGGCACAAC
>CAKMZF010000060.1:0-5458 GCA_929200405.1 uncultured Gammaproteobacteria bacterium
AAAATAAATAATGGACCTATGAGATGAATTAACTGGCTCTTGCTATACGATAAGAATCTTTTAGGCTGTCACCAATTACTTAACTTGATCTGGAATTATGTCGCAAACTCTGCCCCAATTTGAAGACCACAGCAACCAGACTATCAAGACCACGACATGCTATATGTGTGCATGCCGATGTGGTGTTGAAGTCACGCTAGAGAATAACAAAATTCGCTTTGTAAAAGGCAACCCTGACCACCCTGTTAACAAGGGTGTGCTTTGTGCAAAAGGTAATGCTGCGATTATGAAGCAGGAATCCCCTGCTAAATTGCAACAACCTTTGCGTCGTAAAGCTGGCACTGAAAGGGGCGCTGGTGAGTTTGAGGCAATATCGTGGGATGAAGCCTTAGATGAACTCAGTACGCGCTTGGCTAAAATCCGTGACACCGACCCTAATAAATTAGCGTTTTTTACAGGTCGAGATCAAATGCAAGCGCTTACAGGGTTATGGGCTTCGCAGTTTGGGACTTTAAATTGGGCTGCTCACGGTGGTTTCTGCTCGGTGAATATGGCATCTGCTGGGTTATATACAGTTGGTCATTCGTTCTGGGAGTTTGGGGATCCGGATTGGGATCGCAGCAAATATTTCATTATGTGGGGCGTCGCTGAAGATCACGCCTCAAACCCAATTAAAATAGGCCTTAGCAAGCTTAAATCTAATGGTGCGAAGTTTGTTTCTGTAAACCCCGTAAGAACTGGCTATTCGGCTATTGCCGATGAGTGGTTGCCTATTCGGCCGGGAACAGATGGTTTACTGGCGCTATCAATTGCTCATTTATTGTTGAAGAACGATTGGTTTGACTGGGAGTTTTTAACAGAATATACCAATGCCAGTTCTCTGATTATAGATGCACCGGGTACGAGCCAACATGGCATGTTATTGCGCGATGCTAATGATGAGATTTTGTGTTGGGATAAGGCATCCAATTCATTGCAGCCATTTACCAATAACGATGCTAAACCTGCATTATTTGGCAATTACAGCACTGCAGATGGCATTTCTGTGAAAACGGTTATGACCCAGATGGCAGAAATGTACCTCGATGAGCAATATGCGCCTGAGCAGGTTGCTGTGGTGTGTGGTGTTGAGGCCGAAACAATTCATAGAATAGCTGGTGAGATAGCGCACATTGCTTTTGAAGAGACCATTACTATTGAGCAGGAGTGGACGGATTGGCGCGGTAGAAAACATACCGAATTTAAAGGTCGTCCGGTTTCTATGCATGCCATGCGTGGTATTTCTGCTCATAGTAATGGTTTTCAGACATGCCGAGCATTGCATCTGATACAGGCGTTGCTAGGTTCAATTGATTGCCCCGGTGGTTTTCGCGCCAAAGCGCCCTATCCAAAACATACACCGCCTGGCATTAAACCAGCCAAAGAAAGTGCGCCAAATACACCTTTGGCATCGCCGCCATTGGGCTTTCCAACTTCGCCAGAAGATTTGGTGATAGATGCTGATGGCAATCCAAAGCGCATTGATAAAGCATATTCATGGGAAGCCCCGATAGCCAACCATGGCATGATGCATATGGTGATTGCTAATGCGGTCAATAAAGACCCCTATGGTATTGATACCTTGATGTTATTTATGGCAAATATGGCTTGGAATTCAGCAATGAATACCTCTGAGACCATAAAAATGCTACAGGCCAAAGATGAAAATGGAGAATACAAAATCCCGAATCTAGTGGTTGTTGATGCCTTTCATTCAGAAACGGTAAACTATGCTGATCTGGTGTTGCCTGATACGACATATTTAGAAAGATTTGATGTCATCTCGATATTAGATAGACCGATATCTGAGCCAGATGCGGTTTGTGACTCTATCCGTCAACCTGTTATTAAGCCAGATAGAGATGTCAGGCCTTGGCAAGAAGTGTTGGTAGATCTCGGTACGCGTTTGAAGTTACCGGTTTTTGCCCATGACAATGGTGATGCGAAATACACCGGCTATCAAGACTTCATTACCCGCTGGGAAAAAGCCCCAGGCATTGGTTTTCTTGGCGGCTGGCGTGGTGAAGATGGCAGTGAAGTGCTGCGTGGAGCGCCAAACCCCGATCAGTGGCAGCGCTATATTGATAATGGCTGCTTTTATGAGCATAAAATTCCATCGAATATGGCGTTTTATAAATTTGCCAATAAAGACTATTTGGAATGGGCGCATTCGGTTGGTATGGTAGAGCGTACAGATCCTATTATTATGGAACTATATAGTGAACCGTTGCAACGCTTTAGGTTAGCTGGCGAGGGCTTATATAATGGACCTCAGCCTAGCCGAGAGGTTGATAAGCAGAGGTTGCAAAAGTACTTTACGCCATTGCCAGAGTGGTATGCTCCTGTAGAGGATGATTATTGTGAAGCGGATGAGTATCCTCTACATGCAGTCAATCAGAGACCAATGTTCATGTACCATTCCTGGGATTCGCAAAACGCTTGGTTACGGCAAATCAAAGCTCAGAATTATCTGTACATCAACCCTAAGACCGGTGAAAAATATAACTTAACCGATGAGGGCTGGGCTTGGGTTAAATCGCTACACGGTGAGATAAAAGTCCAAGTGAAGTTTATGGAAGGTTGTGAAATTAATACAGTTTGGACATGGAATGCGATCGGAAAACAATCCGGAGCTTGGGGTTTAGCTGCTGATGCACCAGAGGCCAAAAAAGGATTTTTGATGAACCATCTTATTACCGAATTGTTGCCTGAGAAATCTGGAGTGAAGCTAACCAACTCTGATCCGATAACAGGCCAAGCTGCGTGGTATGACTTACGTGTCAATATTCGCCCGGCTACTGAGCAGGAATCTGGCGAGAGTGCTCCACAATTTAGCGCGATTCACTCCAAAGGGGTTTCGCCGAGTCAGCCTCGTAATTCGGAGGAGCCGTTGAATTATCAAAGTCATAAAGCGGTGAATATGAACCGCAGTCTCGCTGATATTTTAGGGAGAAAATAATGCGTTTAGGTTTAGTGATAGACATGGATACATGTGTGGGTTGTCACGGTTGTGCTACGGCCTGCAAACAATGGAATACTTCTGGTACCACAGGGCCATTAACAGATACCGACCCCTATGGTAAAGAGCCTAGCGGTGTTTGGTTTAACCGCATTCGCAGCTATGAGGTCAACACTTATCCGGAAAACAAGACCATTAATATGCCAATGTCTTGCATGCATTGTGAAGAGCCTGCCTGTGTAGATGTTTGCCCAACTGGTGCTTCTTATAAGCGCGAAGAGGATGGTATTGTCTTGGTGGATCAAGATAAATGTATGGGTTGTAATTACTGCTCATGGGCCTGCCCTTATGGTGCTCGTGAATTAGATGCGGTAGAAGGGACAATGAAAAAATGTACCTTATGTGTGGACAGAATCTATGATCAAGCATTACCAGAATCACAACGGCAGCCTGCTTGTGTATTGACTTGTCCTACCAGTGCAAGGCATTTTGGGGATTTAGATGACCCAGAGTCAAAGGTCAGTCAGTTGGTGAAAGAGCGAGAAGGCTTTCAGTCCATGCCTGAGCTGGGATATAACCCAACAAATCATTATCTGCCGCCCCGTAAACCAGTAGAGACTTTGACCAAAGAAGTGCCGGAAGAGAAACCACTGGCAGAAAAAATCAAAGGTTGGATCGACAAAATGGCATTATCGTAAATAACTTTTAATAACGTTCTACACTTAACTTTATAGACTAAACATATGCACGCTGCTTTATCTGTACTTATATTCACTGTCACTGCTGGCTTTGGCTTAGGCTTTCTGGGCTGGTCTGGAATGGCGCATCTTTTTAATGATCAATATCCTATGTTTGCTGCTATTTTTATAGGTGGCATATTAACGACAATCGGTTTGTTGGCTTCCACTTTTCATTTGGCAAATCCCAAAAATGCATGGCGCGCTTTCAATCGATTTCGC
This sequence comes from uncultured Gammaproteobacteria bacterium, assembly GCA_929200405.1. GTDB lineage: Bacteria > Pseudomonadota > Gammaproteobacteria > Cardiobacteriales > CAKMZF01 > CAKMZF01. The sequence goes on from CAKMZF010000060.1 coordinate 3,958, forward strand.
ACCTCGTGGCTTTCCAGAGAAGGCGTATTCTCGGTTTTGCTTTACCCTCTGTTAGCATTGGGTGTCTTGGCAATCAGTTTGGATTGGTTATTAGCGGGACAAAAAGTGCTGTCAGTGCTGATTGCCCTGTTATCAATAAGCATCATCTACTGTACCAGTATGATCTACGCCTGTTTGAAGACTATAAGGCAGTGGCATAATGCTTTAGTGCCGATTAATTTTATGCTGATGGGGCTTAGCTCAGGTGCATTACTTGGGGCATGTTATCTAGGATTTTCGGCACCAGAACAGCAGTCTAGTTGGCAGATATTGGCCGCTGTATTTCTGGTTTTAGCGTTGATAGGCAAAGCGCTGTATTATTTTTGGATTGGCAAACCAGCAGGGCCAACTATTAATACTGCGATAGGTATGACTACACAAGCCAGTGTGAAACTTTTAGATGTCGGCCATGAAGGTGGCACATTTCTGCAACGCGAGTTTGGTCATAAAGTAGCGACTAGTGAAATTATGAAATATAGAATGGCGGTCTATATTCTCGCATTTATTATCCCCATAATATTGCTAATATTGATTGCCAACCCTTACTTATTATTGATCGCAGTTATTGCAAACTACCTTGGTTTGTTAGTAGAGCGGTGGCTGTTTTTTGTTGAAGCCAGACATGTCGTAAATTTGTTTCATGGCGATCAAAGCACTTAGAAGACGCCTAAGAAAGCGATAACTTTAAGATTTTTAAAAATAAATCTTATCAATAAGTTTTCGCTAAAAATGGGTAACATGAGACAGATAGATGATGGGCTTTGTTGTTATTTGTACCGATTTTCGATGTCGATGATAGGTAATAACAACGAGATAATTGTTACCAAGGCAATGTGCTTATCGCAGTGTGGGTACGGTAAAAAGTCGATGAGAAAATAGCATCATTTTCAAGCGTGGGTTACAATTAGAGGATTGGCGCTCAATCTTTCTAATGTTTTGACGTGTCATATCTATAAAGGCTGTGCCACTGCTAAAGAGAATTGTGAATGGATATCAAAGAAAACCGGCCGCATTATCGTTATTCCGATGATGAGAAACAACATATAAAGCGCTGGGGAAATTATGTTTTAGTGTTGCTGCTAATTGCTGTTCTCGGCGGTATTTATGCCTATCTTAGATATGATGGCTTTGGATTAACTCGTGATAAAAATGAGGTGAAAATTCCAAAGGAATCTAGCATAGATTCGCTATCATCAGTCAATCAAGCACCAGTGAAAGAAAAAGCAAAATATGATTTCGTCAATGATTTAAAATCGGGTTCTGGCAGCATATTTGACGAAAATCCAAATAATTCAGTAGATCAGGCGCTATTGCCGGTTCCGACTCAGAAATCGAATGAGTCAAAGGCTGTGGTACCCAAAATGGTTGATGTGCCCAAGCCACCAAAAGAGAAGGTGAGTATAGTAAAGCCAGTTAGTAAACCGCTGGAGCCAATTGCTGTGGCAAAACCAAAGCCAGTTGC
>CAKMZF010000060.1:5558-10145 GCA_929200405.1 uncultured Gammaproteobacteria bacterium
CGTCGTTTGCTGATATTGTGCATTAACACAGTTTTGTTGTGATCAAGAAAACGTAACAGAAATAGTTGGTTCGGTTTGGCAGAAAAAGTAATATCAGCGAATTGGAAAGCACTTAATGATAAAGAGCTGCCGATTTGCCGTTTCTTTAACCGTTTAATTCAAAATCGCTTTGTTAGATATGGGTTTTGCTTGGCAACACGGTTGGGTAATGGTTTGATATGGTATGCATTCTTCGCAACCCTACCGTTAGTGGATCCTTTAAAGGGATGGCGTGTTTCATTGTTGATGCTAGTTTCAGGCGCGATTGGATATGGTCTCTATAAATTAATGAAGCACCTTACTCACAGAGCGAGGCCTTATATTAATCATTCACAGTTGATATCCCCAGTTAAACCACTAGATTTCTATAGTTTTCCTTCTGGGCATACGCTTCATGCGTTTAGCTTGAGTACAATTCTTAGTTTTTTTTATCCCGGAATTAGTTATTTATTATGGCTATTTTCCAGCATTGTAGCTGCTTCTAGAGTCGCTTTGGCGCATCATTATCTCAGTGATGTCTTAGCGGGCGGTGGTATAGGGTTGATCGTAGGTTACACGGTATTGAATTTTGCAATGTAGCTGTGGGTAATATTACTGTTTAAAGTTACTGATGAAATTACTTCATGGTTATATTTACTTAATTAGGTACTTGCTATGCGTTTTATTTTAGGTAAGATTAAATTTCGCTCAAGGGGTGCCTCTGGCTGAGAAGTGATGATACTAACCCTTGGAACCTGTCTAGATAATACTAGCGAAGGAATGGGCACGGTGATATACCACCGGGCTTCCCAACAAGGAAGAGACATGAAAATTCTTAATTATTTATCAAAGAAAACCTCAGTTTTAATTCGGCAAAGTGTTGCTAAGATTGCTACAATTTCAGTGATTGCTGTGTTGAGTATGATGAGTATCCATGCTGATGATACTGATAGTTTATCTGACACTCCAGATCTTAAAATTTACACCTATGATTCGTTTGTTGCGGATTGGGGTCCAGGTCCTAAATTGGTAGAGCTATTTGAAGCGCAATGTCAGTGTAAGGTTGAAATGATAGGGGTTACAGATGCGCTCAATATATTGACCCGATTGCGCTTTGAAGGCGAAGATACTGAAGCTGATGTCATCATCGGTCTAGATAATAATACGATTCATGAAGCAGATGAGCTAGGCCTGATCGCAAAGCACGATGTTGATCTAACAGCACTAGAGATGCCGATTGAATGGTCTAGTGATACATTTATTCCGTTTGATTATGGTTATTTTGCTTTTGTTTATAATAAGACCAATGAAAATATAAAAAAACCAGCGACGACTTTTGCGGATTTTATCTCAGAAAAAGACACCACAATCATCATGCAAGATCCGCGTACCAGCTCAGTTGGTTTGGGAATAGTGTCTTGGATACAAAAAATTTATGGTGAGAAGTCAGCGGAAGTGTGGCGTCAATTAAATGATAGGATTGTGACAATTTCTCCGGGTTGGGGTGAGGCATATTCGTTATTTTTGCAAGGCGATTCAGACTATGTGTTAAGTTACACCACCTCGCCAGCATATCATCTAATAGCTGAAGATGATGATAACTATGCCAGTTTGACATTTGAGGAAGGACATTATTTGCAAATAGAAGCAGCAGCTAGACTAAAAACTAGTAAGCGTCCGAAGTTAGCTAATGATTTTTTGCAGTTCTTAGTAACGGCTGAGGCACAAAGTACTATCGCACAATCAAACTGGATGTATCCAGTTTCTGAGCCTAAGCCTGCTATGCCAGAGAATTACCCAGAGAAGCCACAGGTGCCGGGTTTGTATTTTACAAGTGAAGAAGTTACAGAAGATAAGACCAAATGGATTCAGTCTTGGCTTGATGTGTTAAGCGAGTAAAATAAATAATTATTTAAATAATGTCGTTGTTGCTTTAGTGGGCTTGCTTGCTAAAGTAGTGATGTAGCGCTTTTAACCTTATGCTTCCCACACATTCATCCGCGAGAGTTTTCCTATCAACTGGAGGAATAGTCTCACTGTTGTTTTTTAGCCTGTTTGCAGTGCCATTATTGGCATTGTTGCTGTGGTCTCAAAGCCAAAATGCGGCTGAGCATTTAAATTATCCCCTTTATAAAATATTAAGATTCACATTAACGCAGTCCGTACTCTCAACGGGATTGAGCTTGTTTTTTGGTCTAGGTATTGCTTGGAGCATAGTTCACTGTCAGTCAGGATTACGAAAAGTCGCTATGCTATCGTTATTGCTACCATTGGTTATGCCAGTGATTACTATTTGCTTGTCATGGAATTTTTTATTAGGCACGCAAGGCTTGGCTGGTTATTTCGGTATTAAACGACCTTATGGATTATCAGCTATTCTGTCCGTACATGTTTTTTTGAATATGACATTGATTGCATGGTTGGTACTACCAGCTTGGCGAAAGGCGCCTGAGGGGTATTGGCGAATTGCTCAGATGTTGAATTTAACGGGCTGGCAGCTTTGGCGGCAGTTGGAATGGCCGTTAGTAAAGCCCTATGCCTATCGTTCTGTCGCACTGTGCTTTCTATTCTGTTTCACCAGTTTTACCCCAGTATTTTTACTTGGTGGCAGTCCGAAATATACTACTTTTGAGACAGCTATTTATACGGCTATGCGGGTCAATTTTGATCCTGTATACGCGTTGATTCTCGGTATTTCTCAATTTTTGATTTGCACAGTCATTATTGTGATGATCTTAAAAAACTCCCCTAAACAGAGTTTTGATATGGGTAGAGGGGTAATATTTAGTAATAAACTGATAGCCACGAATTGGATGGCTACGATACTCAGTACGGTTATTATTTTGATATGCGCAGCTCCATTAGTGACTATTTTGATTCAGGCTAGCAACACTGTAATGTCTCTTGTAGAAGGTCACTTAAGTGAAACAGGAATTGAAACGCTCGCTAGTATTCCCAAAGCGTTGCAAACTACCATGATGACGATAATCAGTGCGATGTTGACATGCTTATGTCTTGGCTGGGTATTGGCGGCATTTAAGCTAAAACTGACGCGTCAAGGCTATCAGAAGGTAGCATTAACTCAAGAGATGCTGGGTGGAGTGGTTTATGCCCTGCCTGCATTAATCATGGGGGCAGGATGGCTGGCGGTAATCAGTTTAACCGGACTATGGAAGTCCAGTGTTATTATTTATCTGGCATTTGTCAGTTTGACCACTTTAATTGGTGTGCCTGTAGTGATTCGTTCTATCGTGCCAGCCTATGAGCAGCTTCAGAAGCAGTATGGCAAGTTAGCTGAGCAGTTGGGCTTGTTTGGCTGGCAGAAAATTCGCAAGGTAGATTGGCCGCAGCTAAAAGTGATTTTGCTATTATCAGCAGCCTATGCGGGAGTGATGGCATCAGGGGATTTGGGTGCGTTTATTTTAATCAGTAATGAGCAGCTGCAGACATTGCCGATTTTAATACAGCGGCAAATGGCAGGTTATCACCATCAAATAGCCTCTTTAAGTGCGCTAACGCTCATCCTAACTCATATGGTTTGGTTATTGGCTGTCTATTTTTTCTCCGGTGCTTGGCGTCAGCAATGATAGTTAGGGGTCAAGCAATTACACAATTAGGTGACTATGTTACAAGTTGATCAAGTTCGTTTCCAACGCGGTAACACGAAATTTGGATATGATTTTTCGCTAAAGCAAGGTGAAATCTTGGCTGTGCTAGGATCCAGTGGTAGTGGTAAGAGTACCTTGGCGGATTTAATTGCAGGATTTGAGCATCCTATTTCGGGGGACATTCTCATAGACTCTCAATCCGTATTGCAGCTTCCGCCAAACAAACGCAAAGTGTCCTATGTCTTTCAAAGCAATAATTTATTCTCTCATCTCACAGTGTTAGAGAATCTAGCACTAGCCTTTAGACCCAGTGGTAAAATTTCTAAAGAAGAAAAAACGCAAATAGTCGAGAGTTTGAAGAAAGTCTCTTTAGAAGATTATTCTCATCGCCTGCCCAATGATTTATCTATCGGCCAGCAACAACGAGTGGCATTGGCGAGAGCTGCTTTGAGAGACAGTCATGTTTTGGTTTTAGATGAACCTTTTTCAGCTTTAGATCCTGGGTTGCGCATTCAGCTAGGCGAGTGGATACAAAAACTAGTGCCACAGTTCTCAATGGCTTGTTTGTTGATCACCCATCATCCAGATGAAGCACTAAGATTGTCAGAAAAAACGATTTTCATCGATCATGGCCAGCAAATTAGCTATGATGATACCAAAAAAGTTTTATCCTCTTCTCATTCAGCTATTAAGCAATTTATTGGTAACTGATTCTATTGCTAGCGAATATGCTTATTTGTTATTTATTAACATAACAGCGGCCATATCTTTCACTATTTCATTAGAAAATTCTAATTAACCTTAGGTTTACCAATAATCAATGATTATGATAATTGATTGTTTGAGAAATTTCAGTGTGTCATAATTACAACAAGTCTTGAAACCGATTAATTTATAGCCGTTTATGAAAAATTTAGCAGTGAGAATCTTTAGCAATGAGGTTGTAAAACTTCATACTAGG
>CAKMZF010000060.1:10245-14938 GCA_929200405.1 uncultured Gammaproteobacteria bacterium
GCTAGTGCATCGCCTAAGTCCTATGCTTTGGGTACAGTTAATGGACAAAATAAAGAAACGGCTGTCGGTATTGGTGCTAACGTCAGCAAGACTTTCCAGCAGTCTTGGGGGGAGTTTAAGCCCTACGCTTCTATTAATGTTGAAGAAAAACAGGTTGAAAATCTGACAGGAAATGAGTTTAATTCAGAGCGAAACTTTAACCTTGGAGTGGGCTTTGAAACTGGATTTAGCGAACGCGCTAAAGCTTTTATGAGCTATGAGAACAGTCTAAATAGTGAAAGTGGTGACTATTCCAACACGATTAACGCTGGGGTTGAATTTAACTATTGACCCAGTTAGTAACAGATAATGAGTGGCGTTAGCTGTGGTAGATAGTATAAACTACTTATTTTAAAGGTGAAATGATAGGCAGCCTGCTGTATCCTTACAGGCTCTTACTAGTAGCCATATATTATGAATTTTCTTGCCCACTTTCACCTCGCCACTTCTTTAGTGGAGCGTTTTGAGCTTTCAGCGATTCAACAAATTTCAGCGGCTTTTCTAGCAGATTTTATCCGTGGTCCTATACCAGATGAATTGGCAGATACACCGGAACTCAATGAATTTTGGCGAGCCTTATTATGGCACCGGCAAGTGGATAGTTTCACGGATCATCACGAGGACTTTAAGTCCTCGAAGAAACTGTTGCAAAAAACCAATCGTCGTTATGCGCCTATTTTAGTTGATATCTTTTTTGATCATCAGTTGAGCAATCATTTTGCGAAACTGTCGTATTCACGAACTATTTTCTCAACAGATCAAGTAGAGTTTGCCAACCAATGTTATAAAACTTTACAGGAGCATCTCAAAGCATACCCACAGCTGTGGACAGAAGAGGCCAAGCAGGCAAGAAGTATGATGGAAAATCATAATTGGCTGCTTAGATATGCTAGTATTGATGGACTCAATGCTACATTGATAGGGTTGTCGTCAAGATTACGAAAACCTTTTGATTTAACCTTAGCTTTGCAAGACTACCAGAGCAATAGTCATGAATTTGAGCAGAATTTTCTGCATTTTTATCCTATGTTGGAAAATTATGTTTTTGATCTAGCGAAATACAAACTGGCGTATTAATTCACCTAGCAAACCTTAACAAGATCTATGGAGTATATAGACGTTATGAAGAGCAACACTACCCCCACAATTCAGCGTTTAGATTATCAGCCTGCATCGGTATCTATTTCTCGTATCTCCATGCGGTTTGATATTCAAAATGATTTTGTCGATGTTCATACGCAGATGCAATATCAATTAGCGGATGGTGAAACTGCGTTATTGCTTAATGGCGAAGCTTTAGAGATTAAATCACTGGCAATCGATAATAAGCCATTGATAGAGTCAGAGTACCATTTTGAAGATAATCTTTTGCGCATAGTTTCGGTGCCCGAAAAAGGGAGTTTTCATTCGGTTGTCCGCATTTACCCAGATAAAAATAAAGCATTAGATGGCCTTTATAGATCCGGCGGTATGCTAACGACACAGTGCGAAGCAGAGGGCTTTAGACGTATTACCTTCTATGCTGATAGACCTGATGTACTGGGTCTATTTGATGTCCGGATAGAAGCCAGTTTGAGTGAATATCCAGTTTTACTATCTAACGGAAACTGCATAGACAAGGGGCGACTGAGCGACACTAGACACTACGCTCATTGGCAGGATCCTATTCCTAAGCCAGCTTATCTGTTTGCGTTAGTGGCAGGTACATTAGCGGTCAAGGAAGATAAGTTTGTCACTATGAGCGGTAAGTCGGTACAGTTGGCGATATATACTGAGCCGCATAATAAAGACAAAACCGATTTTGCGATGACTTGTTTGAGAAATGCAATGCGCTGGGATGAGACCAGGTTTGGTTTGGAGTACGATCTGGATATTTTTATGATTGTCGCAGTGGATCATTTCAATATGGGCGCCATGGAAAATAAAGGACTTAATATTTTTAATTCCCAATGTGTTCTCGCTAACCCTGAGACAGCCACAGATGCGGAATATCGGCAGATTGAATCTATCATTGGTCATGAGTATTTTCATAACTGGACTGGAAATCGAGTCACTTGTAGAAGCTGGTTTGAGCTAAGTTTAAAAGAAGGACTGACAGTATTTAGGGATCAAGAATTTAGTGCCGATATGGGTGCGAATGATATTCAACGCATTGAAGGAGTGTCGCAACTTTGGGGCACTCAGTTTCCGGAAGATTCCGGTCCTATGGCACATCCGGTAAGACCGGCCGCTTATCAGGAAATCAACAATTTTTATACCCCAACGGTTTATGAGAAAGGCGCTGAGGTAGTCCGGCTATTGCACACCAGATTATCGGAACAAGGTTTTCAAAAAGGCATGAAGTTGTATTTTGATCGCCATGATGGTCAAGCGGTCACCTGTGATGATTTTGTAGCTGCAATGGCTGATGCCAACCAAGTTGATCTTAGTGAGTATTTGAAATGGTATTCGCAATCAGGGACGCCAGTGTTATCTATCTCCACGGCATATACTAGTAACAGTGAAACTTTGACCATAAGTCTACAGCAGGAAACGCCGAAAACAGCAGATCAATCAGAAAAACGAGCTTTGCCAATTCCGGTAAATATCGCATTGTTTGCGAATAATGGTCAGCGATTAGATTTTGAACTCTTAGGTAAGAGGCTAACTGAGACGCAATTAATGTTATCTGGAGAGAGTCAGACCTGGACTTTGCAAGCGGTTAAAGAGCGTCCGGTTCTATCTGCGCTACGCGGTTTTACAGCTCCAGTTAAGGTGAATTTTGAGCAAACTATTTCGGAGTTATGCCTGCTAATGGCACACGAGACAGATGCATTTAGTCGCTGGGCAGCCTCTCAGAAGCTATTCGAAAGTGCGATTTTATCAGGTCATGAAAGTGCTGGGCAGATAACATTGTCACCCGAGTTTATCGCTGCGGTAACTACATTGTTGAAGACCGCCGAACAAACTCCTGAGTTAGTAGCTAAGTTGCTAGATATTCCGGGTTATGCTGTTTTGATTAATCAATTGGAGTCGGTTAATATTGACCATCTGGTGATGGCAAGAGAAAGCGTGATACAGCAACTAGGTCGTGCTTTAAGTGACGAATTTTCTGAAGTCTATCAGAAGATGGTTGCTTTAGATGATGGTTCTTATCAGTCAGCACCAGCGAGAGCGTTAAAAAATACTTGTCTTCGTTATTGGGCGCAGCAATCTTCAGAGGCATTTAGTCTAGCGCATTCACAAGCCACTACAGCTACGAATATGACAGATGAGATGGCAGGTGTTGTGACAATGATTAATAGCTGCGCATTGGATTCCTCGGCGGAGAAAAAAGTCGCTTTAAAAGAAGTTTTAGCGATATTCTATCAGCGTTGGTCTGAGGATAGTCAGGTGCTGGATAAATGGTTTTCACTCTGCGGGTTAAGTTTGGATGTGGTTGATGGTCTCGCAGGTTTTGAAGAGCTGTATCAACATCCTGATTTTACGCTGCAAAACCCTAATCGCGTTCGAGCACTGGTGGGTAGCTATAGTCGTAATGTCAGCTTGTTCCACCAAGCAGATGGTAGCGGTTATCGAAAATTGGCAGAAATTATACTGGAGCTGGATACATTAAATCCACAAATTGCTGCTGGGTTATGTCGCATTTTTTCTATCTGGGGTAAACTTGATAGCAGTAGAAAAACAATTATTCAAGAAGTTCTTGAAAATATGAAAAAAAATAGCAAGTCACCCAATGTATTGGAGTGGGTAGACAAATTGCTGAACGTGTGAGTTAGTATTATCAAGACATGAAGAATTACAATATACCGCCAAAACTTGAAGATTTGCTGGCCAGATGGCAGCAGCAAAATTGCGGATATTGGAGTGTTGCATCTTACGAAGCAGTTGCTAAGACACTGAGTCTTTATCAGCAGCAAGTGCCTGCATCAAATGAAATGCCACATGAGATTGGACTCTCTGCCGCAGATATTCTGGTGGGTCTGAGAATGGATCATGAATCTGTGGTTGCTGCTTTGTTATTGGGATGTGAGGACTTCGGTGAGCTTACAGTTGCAGATATTACGCAAGACTATGATGCAGCCCAAGTTGCTTTAGTAGAGAGCGTAATTAGTTTCGAGCGTTTTGGGGCATTATATCAGGAAGGGAATAATGACAGCAAAAGGCTGGAAGGGCTTCGAAAATTATTCATGTCGATGGCACAGGATATTCGTGCTGTCATTGTTAAAATCTCCTATCGTTTAGCACAGCTACGTTGTGCGGGCTATTACAGAGAAGAGCGCAGAAATCAGCTAGCGCAAGAGATCATGGATATCTATGCGCCGTTAGCCAACCGTCTAGGTATTGGGCAACTCAAGTGGGAGATGGAAGATCTGGCTTTTAAAACGCTGGAACCAGAAACATATAAGAGAATAGCTAAGGCGTTAGCAGAAAAGCGGGATGAGCGCGAAATCTTCATAAAGCTGGTGACTGAACGTGTGCAAACAGCGCTTAATAAGGCGGATCTGCCTGCTAGAGTCTATGGCAGAGCCAAGCATATCTACAGCATTTGGCGAAAAATGAAGCAGAAAAATCTGTCATTTAACGAGCTATTTGATGTGCGTGCCGTGCGGATAACGACAGATACAATAGAGAACTGTTATCGCTCAATGACGGTGATTCATGCGCTTTGGCG
>CAKMZF010000061.1 GCA_929200405.1 uncultured Gammaproteobacteria bacterium
CATCACAAAATCTACATGAATGTGGTTGCCATCAGGGTCCCAAAGATTGATTTGAATAGTATTGAAACTCGCTTGATCGACACGCTTATATTGCTGTTTATTCTCTTGCAATATTGCTTCAAAGCCAGCGGAGTCGATTGCCGTTAGCGCAAAATGCTCTAGCTTTAGATTCGCTTCAGCACCAATGGCATCCGTATTTTTGATTTCAACTAAATGGATAATGGCTGTTGCACCTGCATAGAGCCATGCGCCGGGGCTGGCGGATTTAGGTTTTTCTCCATGATGCAAGCCAAGAATAGTCGTATACCAATGTATCATGTTGTCGAGCTGTGCGGTGCGTAGGTTTACATGATCGAGTTTTTGTATGAACATCGTCTGTCTCACTATAGAGGTAAATGATGCTAATTATATAATGAAAATGCGGATTGAAAGCATTAGAGACTATCAAAAAGCAATCATAAATAAAAAGAGCAGCTATAGTTCAGCTTGGTTTGCTAGACTTGCATTGATTAACTTATTAGAACATTGGGTTTATATGTTAGAGATTATTTCATCACGTCAGGTTTTTATGACTTCTTGGATAGCTGCAATATTGATGGTCATGCCGACATCCGTTTTTGCCGAGGCGCAGCTTGTGGTTGGCGCCAAGGCATCAGTGCAAAACTTAGCGAATCGACAGACTGAGAATGTAAAGTCCGTTATAAGGTATACCAATTCTCAGCATGTTGTGTCCGGTAAAGAGTTAGCCGATATCGCTAGAAAAATATATCAAAATGAAACCGGTGGCGATATAGATAAGCTAATCTATTGGAATCCCAATGAGGACTTTGCATCACTTGGTATTGGTCATGCTATATGGTTTTCTCAAGGGCAGCAGAGTCGCTTCACTGAATCGTTCCCAGCGATGATTCGTTATATTCACAGTCAGGGTTATCCGGTTCCTGATTGGCTGATGCAGCAGCTGTCTTATGGTTCGCTTTGGGATAACAAGTCGGCGTTGGATAGCAGTAAGAATACTGATCAATATAAGCAGTTACAGGCTTTTTTAGTGCGTACCGCAGCTTACCAAGTGGCTTTTATCGCTGATCGTTTAGAGCGTTCCTTGCCAAGTATGACCGCAGCAGCATCGCCAGAGAAAAAGGCTATTATTCAGAACCGTTTTGCCACTCTCAAAGCCACATCGGGGGGCTTGTATCCACTGTTGGATTATGTCAATTTTAAGGGTGAAGGCGTGTCGCTTTCTGAGCGTTATAATGGACAGGGCTGGGGCTTGCTGCAAGTGCTAGAAAACATGCCAGCAACACCTGCTGGATCACAGGCTTTGCGGGCTTTTGCAGAGTCTGCTGATGTTATGTTGACTCGCAGAGTCCAGAATGCACCGGCGGGGAAAAATGAGGAGCGTTGGCTTGCCGGTTGGCGTAACAGACTGAGAACTTATTGGTAATAAGGTGCCTTAGTTCTTGAATTTATAGTGCAATTTTTCCATTGGATGATAGAGAAAATACGTAGATTAGTTTCTATTCATTTCTGATTGAACTGGCAGACGTCATTATGGCGAGCAGGCAACAACCATCATGGTAATTGCTGACGGCGATTAATATCGAACTCTTTATATACACTCACTTATTTTAAGGAAAGAAAAATGAACTCGAAATTTTTGTTACTCCCTATTTGTGCTTCACTATTAGCAGCATCAGCGATCGCGTTAAATGATGATCACTCAGCAGTAGCTGATGAAGTAATCGTTAAGCAGCGTGCTAACCTAGCGTCAAATACTGCTGATGCAGGTTTTGGTCCACAATCTCCGAGAGATTTAGAGACTGTTGAGGGCAAAAATGCACGTATTTTTGGCATGGCACCCCCTGCTAGTCAAATGAATCTATGCAACATTCACTTCCATGAAAATGCAGAGCACAAAGGAGGAGAATTCACCACCTATGCTGGTAATGGTGATGGTCATGGCTATGGTACGGGTTATAAATATAACGGTAAGTTGACCGACGCAGAGCTGGCACCTTATGGTCAAAAAGTTGGCTCAACAGAGCATGGTGATTTGATGCCTGGTGATACTATTGAGGTTCATTATGTACATTCAACAGCGAAGATAGCACCAGGACCTACGTTAGGTAGCTGTTTAAACGATTCTATCGGTAACCCACAGTTACGTGTTGAAACGCAAGTTTTTGTATTGGTTAATGATGATAAGGCAGCAGATTTTACTAAGTTAGCACATCATGAAGTCGTTAATGGTTTGCATCAAGCACCAAATATTCCAACTGACACAGGTACGCCAATTCAATATGCGGGTTCAACAACTGGACCTAGCTATAACGAAAAAGGTTCACCTTTCCAAGTGACTTGGAGCGTAAGACCTAAAGTTGCTAAAGTCAGTATTTCATCTGTTGATACATGGTTGAAAGACAATGTGTTTGATGAAGATCATGCTCACGGTGTTCGTAACTTGGTTATCAACCCTAATTTGATTTCATCAATCAAATAATCGCTATCACTGATAGTTAATTACTGACAAAAAGCATAGGGTTGCCTATGCTTTTTGTCTCACGTAATATTTAAGTGCTCTTTTTGAATGCAATGCTACACTGCTCGACAGAGTACGATCACAGACACCTCTGCCACACCGGATTTTTTAAGCATTTTTGCCAGTTCATTGGCAGTTGCGCCTGAGGTCATCACATCATCCACAATAGCGACATGCGAATAAGGGATTTTAGTTGTGATCTTGAAGGCGCCTGTTATTTGCTTTTCCCGTTCGGGCTTTTTGAGTTTTATCATCTGCTCGGTGTACTTTTGACGAATCGCAACATTGCTTAGCAGTGGAATTTCCCAGTGTTTAGAAAGATGCTTAGCAATGAGAGCGGCTTGATTGTAGCCACGTTGTTTCAGACGTTTTTTGTGTAAAGGCACAGGTATTAGCGCCTGCGGTAAAAACCTGCCGGAGTGTTGGTTGAGAAAATCATTGCTCAGGGCTAGGCCAGTTGGTAGGTGTTTTTCATATTTGTATTTTGCAATCCAACCAGAAAAAGGTTTGCTATAAGGACGAAAGCAAGTGGTTTGCTCGAATGCTGGCGGTGCTTTTTGGCATTGGCCGCAGATGAGTTGCTCTCTATGTTCTCCGCTGAGTGGTACCGCGCATTGTGCGCAGCCGTTCATTAATAGTGGTAGTGTGGAGGAGCAGGCTTTACAAAAAGGTGGTTGGTCGTCAGATCGCATAACCTGTTGGCACTGCAAGCAACTATTGGGCAGCAGAAAGTCGGCAATCTTGCCAATCGTCTGCCATAATTTCACGGGCTTTGCGCTACTCATGGGGGGGATTCACTCCGATAGGTTCAACTGAGTTAAGGAATGAGCAGGGTGCTGCCGGTCGTTGTTCTAGCTTCTAGTGCTTGATGGCAGACGATGGCGTCTTTTAAGTCAAAGCGTTGATGTATATTGGGTTTAATTTGTCCGGTGTTGATAAATTGGAATAAATCATCGGCATTTTTTTGCATCTCATCAGCCGTGCTATTGTAAGACATTAACGTCGGGCGAGTGATAAATAGCGATCCACGACTGGCTAACTCAAGCGGAGAAAAAGGTGCGACAGGGCCAGAGGCATTCCCGAATGTTACCATTAAACCACGCGGCTGTAGACAGTCTAGTGAAGCTGTGAAAGTGTCTTTGCCAACCGAGTCATAAACGACCGGAACGCCCTTGCCGTCGGTGAGTTCTTTGACGCGCTGAGCAATATTTTCCTCGCGGTATAATATGGTGTGATCGCAGCCGTAAGACTTGGCTAACTTTGCTTTAGCTTCGGAACCGACAGTGCCGATAGTGGTGGCACCCAGAGCTTTTAGCCATTGGCAGGCGATAAGACCTACACCACCAGCGGCGGCATGTAATAAGATCGTGTCTCCTGCTTTCACTTGGTAGATTTGACGTATTAAATACTGCACTGTCATACCTTGCAATAATAAGCTGGCGGCATCGTCATAGCTTATGCTTTCAGGCAGTGCGATCAATTTATCGGCTGGAAAGTTGCGAACTTCTGAGTAGCTGCCAACAGGAGGTACGCAATAACCGACTCGGTCGCCGATGGCAAAATTTGTAACCGCACTGCCGATAGCGATAACCTCGCCTGCCCCTTCCATGCCGATGCTTGCAGGTAGCTTTAACGGGTATAAACCACTGCGATGATAGGTGTCGATATAGTTTACACCTATCGCGTGGTGCTTGATCTGTACTTCATTCGCTGCTGGTGCTGCCAATGTGACCTGACGATAATGCATGTTCTCTGCTGGGCCGAATAGATCTATTTGAATCTGATTGGTTGTTGTCATCTATTTCCCCTAATCTTCTTTATGCTTCTACAAGTGTGTGCTTTTATTACTGATAACTGTAGCATGATTTGTAATGCTCTGCTGAATCTGCAATCTAGAACCATCTGTCATTTGCTAAGCGCGGATTCCATAAAAATTGTGAGATAAAATCATCATTTCCTTTCGGTTTCTGCGGTAGTTTATTTGGGGCAAACACACTACAATGTCGTATGTTTGGTGAGTACGGTATTAGCGTGCTCGCCAAACGAGCGAAACAAACTTCAGATTTTTCTATTAGTAGATATTGTTAGTATAGTTATGAGTCAATCATCGGTAACGCCAACCTCCAAAAATAGCTCAGCTTCGCAGGGAAAACGGTCGAGTTTTAAGTGGCCTGTATGGATGTATCGTTTGGCATCGCCAAGTTACTTTATCCAAATGAGTAGTAAGATTATTCCATGGTTATATTACCCTGGTGTATTGCTTTTTGTGGTTGGGTTGGTATGGGGACTAGCCATTGCGCCGCAAGATTATCAGCAGGGTGATGCCTTTCGCATTATTTACGTTCATGTGCCAGCGGCAGCGTTGTCTATGGCTATTTATATGGGCATGGCTTTTGCTTCCCTGTTGTTTCTAGTTTGGCGCATCCGTTTGGCAGGTGTTGTCGCAAGGTGCTGTGTGCCAGTGGGCGCGATAATGACTTTAATTGCTTTGGTGACAGGCTCTTTATGGGGTAAGCCGATGTGGGGAACTTATTGGTTATGGGATCCAAGGCTGACATCTGAGTTGATTTTATTGTTTTTGTTTTTGGGATTTAGTGTGATCTCTAATGCTTTTGATTCAGAAGAGAGCGGGATGAAAGCAGCTAGTTTTTTGGCGCTGATTGGGGTGGTCAATATTCCGGTTATACACTATTCCGTGCGGTGGTGGAATTCACTACATCAAGACGCGACAATATTTAAAATAGGTAAGCCCTCTATTGATACCTCAATGCTGTGGCCACTGCTTATTATGATGGTGGCTTTTATATTGCTATCTGCTGCTTATGTATTTATGCGCAGCCGAAATCAGTTGATACTAGTAAAGCTAAAGCAACAGCCTGTAAATCAGATAATAACAAGTAAATAAAGAGTAATCGTATGGATTGGGCATTTGCATCATTTTCAGAGTTTCTTGCCATGGGTAAATATGCGATTTTTGTCTGGCCGTGCATTGGGCTGACCGTGTTGGCTTGGTTATGGTTGTTTGTTGTCGAAAAGCGTGCTTACCAGAAGTTATCTCGGGCGATGAAGAAGCAAGGTCTTAGCTTAGAAAAATCTGCTTAGGACTCTGGCTAATTAGCCAGTCAGATACAAAACAAAACCTTGAGTTCAAAATATTGACGAAATTATAGTAAATGAGATAACTATGACACCGACACGAAAAAAACGCCTCTCAATTGTATTGCTGGTTTTATTCGCTGCCTCGATGGCGGTGGCTTTGGTTAGTTACGCATTTAAAGAGAATATTGATGTCTATTTTTCCCCTCAATCGATTGCCAATGGTGAGGCGCCTTTGCAGAGAATGATTCGGGTTGGCGGTATCGTTGTGGATGACTCCGTATCCCGAGACAATGACACTTTAAAAGTCTCATTTTCGGTAACGGACGGTGAGGCAGATTTAAAAATACACTTCCAAGGAATATTGCCAGACCTGTTTAGAGAAGGGCAGGGCATTGTGGCACGAGGTCAATTGCAGCAAGATGGCAGTTTTACTGCAGATGAGGTTCTAGCTAAGCATGATGAAACCTACACGCCGCCAGAGGTCAGTGCGTCATTGGCGGGTAATTTGAAATACGACCAAGAAAAAGCAGCATTAGATGCCGCAGAAAATACCAAGCCTATTGCTGGTGGTTCATTGCAAACAATAGAGTAGCATTTAGCTTTTTTAATTGAATTTAGTTGAGCTGGAAGCGATAACCCAATTAATTACTGCTAGCATTACTAGCCCGTTGGATTTAGGAAGATAATATGAGCGCAGATATTGGACATTTCATGCTGATCCTCGCGATGGCTGTGAGTTTTTTACTGGCAGTATTGCCATTGACAGGCTCTTTGATAAATCACCCCGCGATGATGCGTATGGCAAAGCCGCTGGCGTATCTGACAGCAGCTTGTTTGACTATTTCTTTTCTAGCCTTAGTTAGTGGCTTTTTGAATAATAATTTTACTATTGCCTATGTGGCGCAAAACTCCAATACCCAGTTGCCAGTTGGCTATCGCATCGCGGCAACATGGGGCGGGCATGAAGGTTCCTTATTACTGTGGGTTACTATTTTAGGGGTTTGGTTATCTGCTGTGGCATTTCTATCTGAGCAACTGCCAAGGGACATGCGCGCTCGGGTGTTGTCAGTCATGGGCATTATCGCTTTTGGCTTTATTCTGTTTATTGAAATTACTTCAAACCCATTTGAAAGATTGCTGCCCGGCTTTCCGGTTGAAGGCAAGGATTTAAATCCGCTATTGCAAGATTTTGGCTTGGTTATCCACCCTCCAATGCTTTATATGGGCTATGTGGGGCTATCTGTAGTGTTTGCGTTTACCGTTGCGGCACTGATCGGCGGTAATATGGATACTAGCTGGGCGAAATGGTCTAGGCCTTGGACGACCGCTGCATGGTGTTTTCTTACCATTGGCATTGCCTTAGGAAGTTGGTGGGCCTATTACGAGCTGGGCTGGGGCGGTTGGTGGTTCTGGGATCCAGTTGAAAATGCTTCGTTTATGCCATGGCTTGCTGGTACGGCACTCATTCATTCTCTGGCGGCAACAGAAAAACGCGGTGTGTTTAGATTGTGGACTGTGTTGCTGTCGATAACCGCATTTTCTTTAAGTCTGCTAGGTACATTTTTGGTGCGTTCAGGGGTGCTAACTTCGGTACATGCTTTTGCCTCTGACCCTTCGCGTGGTTTATTTATATTAGTTTTATTGACTGTTATTTCTGGTTCTGCGCTGCTATTAACGGCATTGCGTGCACCAATGTTCAGGGCAACTGCTAGCTATAAATTTTTCTCCAGAGAAGGCTTTTTATTGTTAAATAATTTGTTGGTTTGCGGTGCCTGTGTTGTGGTCTTTATCGGTACTTTATTTCCCTTACTGACAGATGTGCTAGACATGGGGAAATTCTCTGTTGGCCCTCCTTATTTTAATACCCTATTTGTGCCGCTAGTATTGGTATTATTGCTCGCATTAGGCATAGGTCCGTGGTTGCATTGGCGTGAACAAAAAACTAATGGTTTGGTTAGACGTAGTGTTGTCTGGGCGATAACTTCTATTATTTTGGGAGCGGCAACTAATTGGCTAGTTGCTGGTAGCTTAGATGCCATGGTTTGGCTGACCTTTGCATTATGCTATTGGGTATTATGTGGTGAGGTCTATACATTATGGTTGCAGGTGCGAAACAAGCAGAATAAAGCTCAAGCCTTAGGAAAATCACCTGCGTGGTTGGTTGGCATGGTTGTAGCGCATGTGGGTTTGCTAGTGAGTGTGGCAGGGGTGGCAGCTACCAGTTTTTATAGCATAGAAAAAGACGCCAAACTTGCCTTAAACACCCCAATAGAGGTGGCAGGAAAGACCTTTGAGTTACAGAGATTGACTGATATCACGGGCCCCAACTATGTCGCGACAAGAGCTTTGATACAAGTCACTGATGGTGAGAAGCAATTTCTGATAACACCTGAGAAAAGACTTTATATCGCACAACAAATGCCAATGACAGAGGTCGCGATTCGACCTAGCCTTAACCGTGAGCTATACGTGGCGATGGGAGAAGTGCTAGATGATGGTAGTTGGGCAATGCGGATACATATTAGACCACTGATTCGTTGGATTTGGTTGGGGGCGATTTTTATGGCTTTGGGGGGAATGATTTCGATATGCGATAGACGCTATCGAAAAGTGAAGTCCAGAGCATCAGCGAGATCATCTATTGCAGGAACAGCGGCTGCATAATGTGGGCTAGGGAATTACAGACGTGAAAATAATATTGCTTAGAAAGTAGTTAGAGATATGTCAAAACAGAACAGTTTGCCGAACAAAAAAGGGCGTAGCAAGGTGATATGGTTGGTGCCATTAAGTTTCGTTGCCTTGCTAGCGATACTTTACCAAGGGCTTAGCAATGATCCCCGTGAATTGCCATCTGCATTGGTGGGTAAGCCTCTACCTGAGTTTGCATTGAAGACTTTAGCTGGACAGGAGATGTCACAGCAGAATATTGTAGGCCCAGCGCTACTTAATGTTTGGGCAACGTGGTGTCCAACTTGCAGAGAAGAGCACGAGTATTTGAATACCCTTAAAGCAGAGGGCGTGGTTATTTATGGCTTGAACTATAAAGATGATTTAACTGCTGCCAAACAATGGTTAGTTGATTTGGGAACGCCGTATCAGTTTACCTTAGCAGATGCTGATGGTCAGGTGGGTATTGATTTGGGTGTCTATGGAGCGCCAGAGACTTTTCTGATCAATGCGAGAGGAGAGATATTGCTGCGCCATGCCGGAGAAATGAATGAAACAGTTTGGTCTGAGAAGTTCGAGCCTATCTATAAGCAACTAGATGAAGTGGAGACTTAGAGATGTCAAGTCAGCAACATCACCGTCATCAAGGATACCTCACTAAGTTTATTTGCATGTTAGTGTTTTTGGCATTCTCTTCCATATTGACGTTAAGTCATGCGGTTGTTGAGATGCATGAGTTTACAGATCTGGAAATGGAGTCTGATTATCGCGCTTTAATTGCTGAACTGCGATGCCCCAAATGTCAAAATCAAAACCTATCTGACTCCGACGCTCCATTGGCAAAAGATTTACGTAAGAAGGTTTTTGATCAGCTAAGCGACGGTAAGAATCGCTCAGAAATCAAGCAATATATGATTGACCGCTATGGTGATTTTATTACCTATAGGCCTCCATTAACGGCAAAAACCATTGTGCTTTGGGGGCTGCCGTGGTTAATTGTGATCTTGGCAATTTTCATTATCTGGCGCAGAACTAGAGCGATGGATATGAAAACAACATTAAGTGTTGATGAGCAGGCGGCTTTGACTGCTGTGTTGGCGCAAAATGATGCGAATAACTCAAATGCTCGCATGGCAGATAATAAGGATGAACAATAATGATTTGGCTATTGTGGTTAATTGTTTTTCTTTCTAGTGCCTATGTGCTAAAGCATATCTATCAAGCGTTCTCTAATCCAGAGCTTGAGGCTGGCCATAGGGTTATTCAAAGTGCTACCGAGCAGACTGATGATTTAGTCAGTGATGCTGAGAGTGTGGTGGCTGATTTACGTCAGCTATACCAACAAAAAGTAGAGGATTTGCAGCAGCAATTAGCGACAGGGGATATCCAGCAATCAGCATTTGATGTTTTGAAAACGGAATTAGATCGGCAGTTTTTATTGGATATAGAGCTGGCAGAGTCAAAAGCTGGAACAAAGCTAGTTTCAGAGAAAAAATCAGGATTGTCTTTGGTTTTGCTATTGTCAGTAGCGGTTTTGACTGCTGGCGGCGGGTATTTTTATTGGCAATGGCGTGGTGAGTCTGCTGATTGGCTGGCTTTGCAGTCAAAAATGGAGTCTACGATTTCAGAAGGTATAGCGAATGATTTTTATCCCATAGAGTCGGTCAACGAGTCTTTGGAAAACTATCGAGGCTTCTTGCAAGTACTTCATGCTCAAGTGTTATCAGAGGATAGTAAAAACCCCGATACTGTGCGGTTATTGGCCAATAGTTATGCCAATGTTGGCATACACGATATGGCTGAGCCGTTATTTAGTCAGTTGTTAGAGCTGCCTCAACAAGGAGAGATGGCTAAAGAGCAGAGAGTTAGGGATGAAATATCAGCGGTACGTAGCTTAATGTTAGCTAATGATGGCATGCTAACGCATGAGTCAGCAAGGCGATTGGAGGGATTATTTAGGCAAAATCCAGGTCAGCCAGATGTCATGTATTTGCTGGGATTAGGGGCTTACAATAACGGCAACTTTGATATAGCAATAACCAGTTGGGACCCGATTTTAGAGCTTTATGATAAACAAAGCCCAATGTATAAACAGTTACTTGAGATGTATCAACAGGCAAAAAACCATGTTTCTGGTGTGCCGCTAGCGGCTACTACTAATGAGGAATTAAAAACTTCTACAAATCCTGATATCTCAAGTGAGGCGGTCATTGAAGTGACCGTCGCCATAACGGATGAAATGGACAAAATAATCAGAGAATCTCGACAACCCTCTGGGAGTAATCCTTTAACGCTAGTGGTTTATACGCGAGGCATCGAGGCGCCAATGCCTGTTGCCGTGGCAAGAATGCCAGCGCCCGAGAGTTGGCCAACTAAAATTATACTCAGTGATGCTGATTCGTTATTGCCAACTCGATTACTTAGTCAGCAGTCTGCGGTTGTGTTAGGAGCAAGAGTTGCCAAAACCAATGATATGCGAGCGCAGAACGGAGATTTGCAATCCGCAGAGATAACAGTAAATATTGGTGAATCATCTAAGGAGGATGGTGCACTGAACAGTCAGCTGCTAATCAATCAGGTCGTGCAGAAATAATGCTGGAATTAAAGCAGGTAGGTATTCAAAGGGAGTTTGAGTGGTTACTGCAAGGTATTAGCTGTCAGGCAAAAGCAGGTGAATGTTGGCATGTCATCGGTCCAAATGGTGTGGGTAAAACCACATTGCTGCGAGGGATTGTTGGTTTGCGAACAATAGATGCAGGCGAGATCTATTGGCAGCAACAGCCGGTGCAAGAAAACTCAGACGGGTTTGCCAAATCATTGCTATATCTAGGTCACCAGTTAGGGGTGACTCCAGTGCTAACAGTGGTAGAGAATCTCAAACACTTCGCTATGTTATCCCATTTACCAAGTGCTGAAATTGAGAGTTCGGTTGCCAATGCAGCAGAGTCAGTTGGCTTAATGCATAAATTAGACAGCCGAGCGCAGGATCTCTCTGCGGGTCAAAAGCGCCGTGTTGGATTATCACAGCTCTGGTTGTCTTCACAATCGTTATGGGTGCTTGATGAGCCATTAACCGCATTGGATGTGCAGGCCTGTGAGATGATTCAAAAAAGAATCGCCGAACATTGCCAGCAGGGTGGTATGGCCTTAGTAACCTCGCATCAACCCTTGGGCTGCGCAACCAATACCTTGGACTTGTCGACATATCTGCCATCGACTGAGATTAGCTCTACTCGTTTTGATGCAGAAGCGTGGTATTGACTATTATGCTGACCAGATTATTTGTGCATGAGTTGAAACTGGCATGGTTTAAACGCCAAGATGTTTTGCTGCCTTTAGGCTTTTATTTGATGGCGATATTAGTTTTTCCGCTTGGGTTAACTGCTGATATCCATTTTTTGCAAAAGGCGGCCTCTGGTATTGTTATGGTGAGCTTGCTCTTTGCACAACTGCTTTCATTAGAGCGGTTATTTAAACTCGATTTTGAATCAGGGCTATTAGATAGGTATCGAACCTCTTCTTATGATTCCTCGATAATTGTATTGGTTAAGTTGCTAGCCAGTTGGTTGGCTTTTTTGCTGCCGCTATTATTGTTGGCGCCTATTATCTCCATTTTACTCAACCTAAGTTTCAATACGGTAATAGCGATGATACTAGTGATGATTACAGGCACACCATTTCTAACGATGATTGGCGGCTTAGGGGCGGCGCTAACACTCAGGGTTAAGCAAAGTGCTTTATTGCTAATCGTAATTATTCTGCCGCTGTATATTGGACCGTTAGTGTTTATGGCGAGTGCTATGAATGCCGCCGCCAGTGGTTTGCCCTATAATGCAGAACTAGCCCTGCTAGGCGCTATGTCCATACTTTCAACAGCCCTCTGTCCATTGTTGATTGGTTGGATTTTCAGAATGTTAGATTAGGTTATGGCTTAGCGTTCGCTATGATGTCGATTGCACAGGCAAGGACTCTTGCCTGTGCGCCTTGATGGCGACTGACAAAATCTAAGGCGGCATTATTTAGTTGCGGATTATTGAGTATGTCAATGATAGCCTCTGCTAGGTTTCTGGCTTCAATAATTTGCAAAGCATTTTCCTGCTTGGCATCTCGGGCGATTTGGTCAAAGTTATCATTATTCGGGCCTGTTATCGTTGGTAAACCTAATGCCATAGGTTCCAGTACATTGTGGCCGCCCACTGAGGAATAGCTCCCAGCAACTACAGCGCACTCGGACGCTGCAAAATAAGCAAACAATTCGCCCATAGAATTGCCAATCAAGACATCGACGGCGGTAGTGGAGTTTGCTAGATCAGTTCTTTTCAGGGTTGAGAAACCATAGTGTTGGCTTAATTCGGTGACTTCATCAAAGCGATTCGGATGGCGCGGCACTAAAATGCATAAGCAATTAGGAATCTGTTCTTGAATTTTCAAGTGAGTCTGGAGCATGATCTCCTCTTCACCTGCATGAGTGCTGGCGGCCACCCAAATAGAAGAGTTGGGAAAAATCGTTTGTCGCCACTGTTTTCCCAGTTGTACTTGAGCATCTGGTACTTTTTGATCAAACTTTATATTGCCTAATACGGAAAGTTGCTGCTTGGTAGCGCCAATGCTTATAAAGTGTTCGAAGTCTTGTTGATCTCGGACAGCAATAGTTGTTAGCGCCGAAAGAGGCTCGGCAATGCTCGACTGAATACGGCTGTATTTTTGTGCTGATCTGGCAGAAAGCCGAGCATTTAATAAAGCAGCGGGAATATTGTATTTTTTAAGGCAGAGCAACCAGTTCGGCCAAATCTCGGTTTCAAAAATAAATACCGCTGTCGGGCGTAGTCTTTTTCTTGCTGCGTTGTGGCAGAAAGGCAGGTCGATTGGTGCATAAACACTACATATATTGTCATGTTTAGTAGATATTTGCTGACCTAAGGCTCTGCCTGTGGCTGTTGTCGTAGAGAGAATGATGGTTTGCTGCGGATAGCTATCGGCAAGCTCTTTAATAAAGCTCTGGGCGGCCTGTGTTTCTCCATGAGAAACACAGTGAATCCAAATAGACTGTTTTTGGTGAGGTAGAAAACCGAGGCGATACCTTAGGTTTTGCCGGTACAAAGGCTCTTTTATGCTTTTGAAGAGATAGCGTAATAATATTGCTGGCAATAGCAGTATTAGCAGTAAGGTGTAGGTTATTCTTAACACGATATCTGGAAAAATTTATGATTTTCAGGTGATTAGGATAGAGTTGTTGTTAAAACTCTTGCGTTGCCACCAATGTCAGCCCAAAGCTTTCTAGTCCAGTGAATGACCATTGGCTGTTGGATAGGGTGATTAATTCAGATACGCCTAGGTCAACAAGTATTTGTGAGCCTAGTCCAATTTCGCGCCATTCTTTTTGCTTTTCGGGGTCATGTGGATTTGCATCATAGGGCTTGGGTTGTAGCTCTAGGGCGTTGTCCTGACGTAAATACACGAGCACACCATTATCAGCTTCACTGATGGCTTTTAGCGCTCGATCTAGCACTTCACTGCCTTCTAAGCCGAGCAAATCATCTACGCTTCGTTCATCATGGACGCGGACTAGAGTGGGCTTGTCGGCAGATACTTTACCAGCGATCAAGGCCAAGTGCTCAGTGTTGTCCATTAAAGAGCGATAACGAACTGCTTGGAATTGTCCATAGCGAGTGTCTATAATTTCTTCTTCAACTCTTTCGACAAGTTTCTCGTTTTGGCGACGATAGCGGATAAGATCTGCAGTGGAGACTATGGCAATGTCGTGCTCCTTGGCAAATGGAATCAAGTCTTTCATGCGCTTCACAGTGCCATCGTCATTGACCAGCTCAGAGATTACTCCAACAGGCTCTAGGCCTGCTAAGCGACAGAAATCTACGGCAGCTTCAGTGTGACCTGCTCTTTGCAACACCCCTGCTGGTTTAGCAATTAGCGGGAAGACATGTCCGGGGCGAATGAAATCATGGGCTTTGGCGCCTTTCTCTGCCAGAGCATTGGCTGTTTTTACACGGTCAGAGGCAGAGATGCCAGTGGTGGTGTCATGCCTAAAGTCAATGCTGACAGTATAAGCCGTGCGATAGGCATCTTGATTATTGACGACCATTAGTGGCAGTTGCAGCTCATCTGCCCTTTCTTGGGTGATTGGGCAGCAAACAATGCCGCTGCTGTGGCGCACAAGCATTGCCATTTGCGCATCGGTAATTTTCTCAGCGGCGATAATTAAATCGCCTTCGTTTTCTCTATCCTCATCATCAACAACGATAATAAATTTTCCATCCCGGATGGCTTTTATGGCGATATCTATCGAATCAAGGGAAAAGTCTGACATTATATTTATAGCGTTTGTTAAAATGGCTAATCATACTATTTGAGCGACATTGTCGCTAGCGAATAAAACAGCTTTTAAGATAAATTATAAGAATCAGACTATGGTGGAAGGTTTTGGCAGTCATTGTGCTGAGGCTATTAAGGTATTACGGTAGGCATTGTCGGTGTTATCCGGTTTTGAGTATGCGAGAGAAGCTCAGAAGCAAATCAAATCTGTTTTTTGTGTTTGTGTTAATGAA
>CAKMZF010000062.1 GCA_929200405.1 uncultured Gammaproteobacteria bacterium
TTTATCAGAACTTTACTACTAACTTCGGCTTTTGCTTGGTTTACTCAAAGAGGGGTGGAGTTAGGGGTTGTCGTTGTGGCTGTAAATGGGGTATTACTAAAATTTGTGGAAGTGATTGCATTTGCCTTGGATGGTGTTGCCTTTTCGGTAGAGGCATTAGCAGCTAGAGCAATAGGTAAGAAACACTGGCATAAATTTGTGGAGATTTGCAAAAAATCAATGATTATTAGTTTGGCTACCGCGGTTGTTCTATCAGTTCTGTTGTTTTATTTTACCTTGCCGTTGGCAAGCTTTATTAGTACTGACCCGTTAATGCTGGATAATATCTCTGAATACAAAAATTGGTGTATTTCTTTAATTTTATTGGGGGTCTTTGCTTACATATTAGATGGTATATTCTTGGCGGCTGCCGCAGGTCGCGGATTAAGAAATGGCATGATTTTTGCTTTCGCAATTTATGCCATTACGCTTGTCTCAGCCAGTTCTATTTATGGCAATCATGGGTTATGGTTTGCTTTAAATATCTTGATGCTTGGGAGAGTGGCTGGCTTGTGGCATCAGTTTGCTGAGATCAAAGCAAAGTTTGATTAGTTAAACTTTGTGCTTATTAGCTTCGGAGTCATGTTTGAGTCGACGTTCATCTCTTGGCGGTAATCCAAAGAAATCACGATAGCATTTGCTAAAGTGTGGGGCAGAAACAAAGCCACAGGCAAAGGCGACTTCCACAATGCTCATAGATGTTTGCAGTAGTAACTGTCTGGCACGATTAAGGCGTAAACCGAGATAATAGCGTGTCGGCACTATCTGCAGGTACTTTTGGAACAGCCTTTCTAACTGACGACGCGATAAGCTGACGGCCTTAGCAATCTCATCAGGGCTCATTGGCTCTTCTAAATTGGCTTCCATTAAGGTGACTGCTTCGACTAGCTTAGGTTGGCTAGTCCCCAGCCTGCTCTTTAGCGGTATTCTTTGCTTGTCAGTACTGCTGCGTATTCTATCAACAGAAAATTCCTCGGACACTTTTGAGGCCAGCTCATTGCTGTGCAAGCTCTGGACAAGTGTTAGCATCATGTCTAACGGGGCAATGCCACCACCGCAGGTCATGCAATTACCATCAATTTCAAATAAGCTATTAGAGACAATTAAATGGGGAAACAATTCTCGCAATCCTGCCATGTTTCGCCAGTGGATAGTACAACGCTTGTTATCAAGTATTCCTGCTTTGGCTAGAGCATAGGCTGCTGTATCTACACCCCCTAAAATCATATTTTTTTTGCCAAAAGATTTTAAAATTTGTACTAGGGATTTTGGAACATTCTTTTCGATATTGATTCCACCACAGATAATGAGATGGCTAAATGAAGAAATGTTTTCTAGTTTTCCATTAGGAGTGATTGCAATGCCGCAGCTAGCGGTAACTGGGCTGCCATCTAAAGAAAGAGTTTCAAAATCAAATGCCTGAGAGTCACTAATGTAATTTGCACTTCTTAACGGTTCTATTGCCGCAGAGTAAGTCATCAGGGTAAATTCGTTTAACAAAAGAAAACCGATTTTCATTAATTTAGAAGTCCATTGCAGTAGATTAACAGATGTGAGCACTATTCTAACGTGCTAGTATTTCATTCTTCAAAATCTATAAATTCTGTAGAATCATAATAGTCGTATAGCTGCAACCTAGCTCTGAGTTGTATACAGAGAAGGTAAATCTACTAAACTATAATGGTATTCTATCCCGAAAGTAGCAGAAAAAAAAAGTAATTATTTTTATGCCCCTATTAGCTAAAGTAGATGTGAGTCAGCATTTTAATCAAGATTATTTCAAAAAAACGGCACAAGTAGCGATCAATTATCACGTCAAAAGCATGGAGGTTGTTGAAGATATGGAGAGTCGGAACTTAATGCAGATTCTGATAGAACTATTGCTTAGAGCTAAGGTGGAGGGATTCTCTGGTTACACTGTAAGGACGGCTGCATTGACTATGCAAACATTATCACCAACATCATTCCAATCGTTGCAAATAGAGCAGATATTAGATAATTTAACTCAAAGACGGTGGTTGCTTAAGCTAACAAATGGTAATTTCTTTGGTTATGATGAGAGTGAGTATCCGGTAGTTTGGTATGGTAATTGGCTTGCCTTATCTGGTTGTTTCGGGATTGAAAAAAGTCTTGCCAAACAAATCCAGACTTTCAATAAAGCCGTTCAGGAAGATTCAGTTGCTCAGCGAGATAGCTCTACGGTTATTGACACTTTAGCTGGTTTAAACAAGGAGCAAAAACAAGCTGTTTTAGGGGCTAGCGCACGGACGTTTAGCATAATTACAGGTGGTCCAGGCACAGGAAAAACCACAGCGGTTACCGCATTGATTTCACTGCTTGTAGATGCGGGGGTGTATTATGATCAAATAGCACTTTGTGCTCCTACGGGTAAGGCAGTGCAGCGTTTAGGAGAGAGTCTAGCCAATCGTTTTGCTGGAAATCAAACGGCTTTAGATCACATTACTCAAGCAACACTGCATCGTTTGCTGGGGATAAGAGTGGCTGATTTGGCTGCTGTGTCTCAGCGTTCTACAGAACTGTGGCACTATCGGTTAATTGTGGTCGATGAAGCCTCAATGTTGGATAATAATTTACTTACTCAGTTACTATGCAAACTTCCGCAGCAGTGCAAACTGGTGCTGATGGGGGATGTTAATCAATTAGGTCCTATCGGTATTGGCAATCCATTTTATGCAATGACTCAAGCGCTAAGTAAATCAGCAACTGACTCGGTAGCTATTTTTACACTGAATCAATCACATCGTTTTAAAGAAAGCAGTGAGATAGGTCTGCTAGCGCATCAGATATTGTATGGTGATGCGGATGAGATTGTAGAGTATCTGATACGTAGGGAGTTGTTACAGTCTCAAGATAATCTTAGTTCTATATTTCTTAGGATCCAAGAGAATCTGCATGATTATAGTGAGCTGCTGTTAGCTGCGACTTCTGGTGCTATTACGGATGTGGATTTAATGCAGGCAAGCCTTCAATGTAAAATTTTAACTAGTCATAATGATGGTGAAGTGGGCTCGGATCAGTTAAATCAACAAATAGACAGTTGGTTGCTAGGCCGCTTCCAAAAAGAGTCGAATCAACAATTAGCTGCTGGCTATGTTGGTCAGTCCGGAGATTATCATGGGCGGATATTGATGATGAGCGAAAATAATTATCAATTGGGTTTATATAATGGAGATTTGGGGATATGTGTTTGGAGAGAAGGACAATTCTACTTTGCGATACCCGCAGCAACTAATTCAAATGATTCGGGCAGCGAGCAGAGCTTAAAATATTTTGCTATGGTTGAGTTAAAAGGCTTAAAGCCGGCCTATGCTATGACTGTGCACAAGTCTCAGGGGTCCGAATTTGCAGATGTGTTGGTGTGTTTGTCTGATGTGGAAGCACATACACAGCAGACTAACTTTGCGCATGTTAATCGTCGTTTGCTTTATACCGCAGTCACTAGGGCGAAATCCTCAGTGAGAATTATTAGTAGTACTGCTACTATTCGGTATGCTATGGAAAATATCGAGGCTGCTGATACGCCATTGTTGTCTATTCTAGAAAATCTACCAAGTGAAGAATAAGAGGGTTTGGATTTGAGGGGGAGTATTTCGGTATGAATGAAATAGTGGTAGCCGTCATTATTGGTGTTTTGTTGATCGCAGGTATTATACGCTGGCTATGGATACGCAAACTTAAAAACAAAATTTATATTGGTCAGCGTTTATTGTTGACACCTGCAGAGCAAAATTTAGTCAGCTATTTATTCTCAGTCCTTGAGCTTTTTCCGCACACACACTTGCTCTGTAAAGTGCGAATTGCAGATATTGTCGAGTTAAATCCGACCTTAGATGGCAAGCGCTATGCCAAAGGATTGAGTGCTATCGCAGCTAAACATGTGGATTACTGTGTCGTCGATAGACGAACATGGGAGCCGATTGTGGTATTGGAGCTAGATGATAAATCCCATGATCGACTGGATAGGCAGCAAAGAGATGCCTTTGTGGATCAAGTATTTGCTGAGGTGAATCTGCCGATTATTCATGTCAAAGCCAAGGCAAGATATTCAGTGAAGGAAATTAAGTTGGCTTTGCTACCGTTATTAAAGGAGTCTTTGAAAAACCAAGAGTTGTAGTAGGTTAAACGATGCTGCTAGCCCTAAATTAGAGCTAGCAGCAGTATTGATTGACGGCTTATGATATATACAATATTTTAGCTATTAATATCGTGCTTTTCATATACCGTATTATGTTGCTCTGAAACTTTGATAAAAGTGGTTCTTTTTGAGAGCTCTTTGAGCTTTGGCGCGCCGACATATGTGCAGGTAGAACGAACACCACCGAGGATATCTTGCACAGTGTTTTCAACTGAGCCTCTATAGGCAATACGAACTGTTCGGCCTTCCGAGGCTCGGTACTCTGCCACGCCACCGGAGTGCTTGTCCATAGCTGTTTCGGAGCTCATGCCATAAAAGAGCATATAAGATTTACCATTTTCTTCTATGACTTCGCCAGCAGACTCTTGATGACCCGCTAGCATGCCGCCGAGCATGACAAAATCGGCGCCGCCACCAAATGCTTTGGCAACATCACCGGGCACCGAACAACCACCATCTGAGATGATATGACCGCTAAGGCCGTGAGCTGCATCAGCGCACTCAATAACAGCAGAGAGCTGTGGGTATCCGACACCTGTTTTGACTCTGGTAGTGCAGACCGAGCCAGGTCCTATGCCAACTTTGATAATATCTGCCCCACTCAGTAATAGCTCTTCAACCATTTCTCCGGTAACCACATTGCCAGCGATAATAGTCTTATCAGGATACTTGTCCCTAGTGGCTTTAACAAAGTCTACAAAATACTCGGTATAGCCGTTGGCAACATCAATGCAAATGAAGTTTGGCGAATTCTCTAATGCCATGATTTGCGCCAATCGTTCTCTATCTGTGTTGCCAATACCTGAACTAACGGCAATGTTGGCATGTGTGCTGGCATCACTAGCATTTAGGAATGCTTGCCATTGCTTTATGCTGTAGTGCTTGTGCATACAGGTGAATAATTGATGTTGAGCAAGAGCATCTGCCATTTCAAAACTGCCAACTGTGTCCATATTGGCGGCCATGATCGGAACACCACGCCACTGAACATTTGAATGCTTAAAAAGAAAAGTTCGTTCCAGGCTTACTTCGGAGCGGCTCTTGAGAGTTGAGCGTTTGGGTCGGATTAAAACGTCTTTAAAACCGAGTTTCTGATCTGTTTCTATTCTCATGACTTCCTATTTTTTTCTATGACCAAAAGATTAATAGAATAGGTAGAGCGCTACACAAGACTATTAACTGCATTATTATACCTAATTTCCAAAAATCTCCGAATTTATAGCCAGCTGCTCCCATTACCAATGTGTTAGATTGGTGTCCGATAGGAGTCATAAATGCCGCTGAGGCACTTATGCAGACTGCCATTAGGGTTAAATCTGGGCTGCATTGCAACTGCTCTGCAATTTCGATTGCGATGGGACACATTAGCAAAGCAGTGGCTGCATTGTTGATGATATTGGTCAAAAGCATGGTGGTCAACATCAACATCGCCAGTACAAACAGATGTGAGCTATCACCAGTGAGAAGCAGTAGGCTCTGAGCGAGGGTTTGACTGGCGCCTGTCTGTGCCAGCGCTTCGCCTAATGAGAACATGGAGCCAAGTAAGATAATAACTGACCACTCCACCTCCAGATATAACTCTCTGGCAGGGATAAGCTCGAAATACACAAAGCCCAAAACTACGCCAAGCAGGGCAAAAGGGATAGAGAGACCGAACAGTAAGTTGCTTAAAATACCGAGGGCAAAGATGGCAACCGCTAAAAAAGCTTTGTGACTTTGAATGAAAGTAAGATCGCGCTCTGCTAAAAGCAATAACCCTAAGCTTTGCAAAATATCATCGAGTGAGCTTTGCTCGCCTTGCAGTAATAATACATCGCCTTCGTGAAAATCTATAGCATTAAGTCGAGTGCGTATATCTCGGGATTCTCGTGATACGGCCATTAGTGTGATTAAACCGCTGACTTTCTTTTTAAAAGTAGAGTAGGATTGGTTGGCTAGCAGGCTACCGGGTGCAACTACGGCTTCGACTAAACGCATTTCATCGAAACTGACATTTTTTAACTCCGCCGTTTTGCGAGAAACAATATCGAACTCTTCTTCAGCACAGATAGTTTGAATGAGCGAGGGGTCAGATTTAACGATCAGTAAATCGCCTTTGCCAATTTTTCGCCATTCTGCGGGGTGAATGTATTTGTCTTTACCGCGAACCAAGCCTAGGACTTTGATCTCTTCGTGGTACTTGTCTGAAAGTTCATCCAGTCTCGAACCAATCATTTTGCAGCCATCAGTAGCGCGAATTTCCATAATGTATTTGCCAATAACCGAGTTGCTGCTATTTGAGCGTCGTCTTTTGGTAGGCATGATTCGCCAGCCAATTAGACTAAGAGCGGCTACAGATACCAATACCATAGGGATGCCAGCGATTGAGAAATCAAACATGCCATAGGCACTGCCGATGGTTTGGTGGCGGTACTCAGAAACTATGATGTTCGGAGGCGTACCTATTAGCGTTGCCATGCCGCCAACCAATGATCCGAAAGCCATCGGCATGAGTAAGAAAGTAGGCGAGCGGTGCATTCTTTGTGCCGTTGCGAGTGCTACGGGCAGCATGATAGCGATAGCGCCAACGTTATTGATAAATGCAGAAATGACAGCAACCGATGCAGTGATAGTGAAGACATGCATGGTTGGTGTTTTAATATAATGACGTAATTTATGCGATATCAGATTGACGATACCTGCATTTCTAATGCCTCGGCTAATAATAAGTGCTAATAATACCGTGATAACCGCGGGGTGACCAAAGCCGGATAATGCTTTAGTGCTGCCAACAAGTCCGGTTATAACCAGTAAGAACATGACAGCTAGTGCAACCACGTCATAGCGCCATCGATCCCAAATGAATAAAATGAGGGTAATGGCAAGAATCAGTAGAGCTAGGGTCTGTTCTGTAAACATCTGATAGTAAAACCTCTTAGAATATGTTGAAATATTATACCCCAATTACCTGAGAGCTTTATGGCCTTTATAGATAGAATTCACGAGGCAAACGGTATTAATTTGTCTGAGTACTTGCCTTTTGTTGTGGATCAGCAAGTGGTTGGTCGAGTGCCAAAATCCAATATTAGCGAGCTAGCACAGTTGGATACACTGGTAATAGGAGAACGCTCGGTTTCGTTGCAGCCTGCGCTAGCAAGCATGGGGTTAATACAGCGCAGTCAGCAATTTAATAAAGCACTCAAGGCGCTTCAAGCTCAAGGTTCTACCATCATGCATCAGAAATGGTGGGGCGAGAACTATCGGGCAGATACTGGTTGGAACAGTGAAGCAAAGTTATTAATTGAAAGAGCAGCAGCTAAGACATTTGGAGTCAATGGCTACGGTGTTCATTTAAATGGATATGTTAAAAAAGCCGATGGTATTTACCTCTGGGTAGCTACCAGAGCAGCAGACAAGCCAACAGCTCCGGGACAACTCGACCAGATGGTAGCTGGTGGTTTGCCTGCGGGATTGCAGCCAATAGAAGCCATGATAAAAGAAGCACAGGAAGAAGCAAATCTGGAAGATGATCTCTGTGTCAAAATCATCTCAACCAGCTATATTAGCTATACTAAAACCTCTCAATATGGTTCACGATCAGATAATTTATTTATTTATGATCTGCAATTGCCGGTAAAGTTTAGACCCAAGAATACCGATGGAGAAGTCGAAAAATTTGAGCTGATGCCGATAAAGCAAGTGATGGATATTGTTGCCAATACCACAGAGTTTAAATTTAACTGCTCTCTAGTAATTATTGATTTTTTTATTCGGCATGGACTAATCACCCCTGAGCATAAAGACTACGAGGCGATCTGTAGCGGATTACGACAGAAGTTACCATTGTGACGAGGCATTAAAACTTTCCTCAAAACAAAATTTGCAATTTATTGGTTAAAGGCAAGAATTAATATTATCAAAGAAAAATTACTTAACTAACTAGGAGAAAAAAATGAAAATTAGTTTTGTGGGATTGGGTGTTATGGGGTATCCAATGGCAGGTCATTGCCAGCAGAGGAATTATCCTACAACTGTTTATAACCGTACAATAGAGAAGAGCAAAAATTGGGCAAAACAGTATAGTGGTGACTATAAAGAAACGATTGCAGAAACCGTGAGAGAAGCTGATGTCGTGATGTTCTGTGTCGGCAATGATGATGATATCCGCTCGGTTTGCTATGGCGACGATGGAATAATCGGTAATATGAAAGCAGGTGGCATATTAGTAGATCATACAACGGCCTCTGCTGATATTGCTAGAGAGCTCGCAGCTCGTTGTGCCGAGCGTAAAGTAGGCTTTTTGGATGCTCCGGTCTCAGGCGGGCAGTCCGGTGCTGAGAATGGGCAATTGACGGTAATGGTTGGTGGCGAACAACCTGTATTTGACTTAGCATTACCGGTACTCAACTGCTTTGCTAAAGCTGTTACATTGATGGGCGATCATGGGGCAGGTCAAACCACCAAAATGGTAAATCAGATTTGCATTGCTGGCTTGATACAAGGGCTTGCTGAGGCACTCAACTTTAGTGAGCGCTCAGGATTAGACACTGAAAAAGTATTAGAAGTCATTTCGAAAGGCGCCTCTCAAAGCTGGCAGATGGAAAATCGTGGTAAAACCATGGTGGAAGGTAAATACGACTATGGCTTTGCAGTGGAGTGGATGCGCAAAGATCTTGGACTATGTCTGACAGAGGGGAATCGCATTGGTGCGAGACTGCCGGTCACCGCCTTAGTCGACCAATTTTATCAACAAATAATGTTGCGTGGTGGCGCAAGGTGGGATACTTCTAGTCTAATGCAGTTACTACAACAAGATAACGCAGCAAGCAAATAGAGGGTTTTACTAAAGGGCTGTGCTCAAGAGGCAGCATTTAGTGAGCTGTGATACCAGGCCTGAACAGATTAGCACTTTGGAATTTCTATCTTAGGTGCTTGAGGATTTTTCCGAAAGATCACTGTAGTATGGCCGATAGTCTGCACGCATACAGAGTGAGTTTGCTGGCAGATATTATCAACGACATCTTTTTTGGTTGCTTTATCGCCTGCGCTGAGCTTAATCTTGATTAATTCGTGATGGGTTAATAATTTATCTAGCTCTTTTAGAAAAGATTCAGATACTCCACCATCACCCACGCGAGCAATGGCGTTGAGATGATGTGCTTGTTCACGAAGAAAACGAATTTGTTTGGACGAAAGTTTCATGGCAATCCCTGTTATAATGGCTGCATATTATCCATTAATGAATGGGTACGTCTAGTGACAATGTAGGGGAATATAGAGTTGGTCATAAATAAAGATTTATTTGCCTTCAAGCATTTTTATTTTCCCCTTCTTTTTTATAACTTCCATTGTTCACTTGTCGTTATTAGTACGCTTAAAAAACACCTAAAATTACCCTATAAAACTACACATAAACTACACAATGAGTCAATCTAATAAGTCATCTGGTCCGACCAAATCACCCAATAGAAGCAAAAGCAGTACGCGATGGATGCAAGAGCACTTTGATGATGAATTCGTCAAAAAAGCCCAAGCAGAGGGATATCGGGCACGCTCAGTTTATAAATTTTCAGAAATTAATGAGAAAGATCATTTGGTTAAATCTGATAGTGTTATTGTAGATCTAGGAGCGGCTCCAGGTGGTTGGACCCAATATGCGGTACAAAAAGTAGGCGCCAAAGGGCAGGTATTTGCCTTAGATATATTGCCTATGGATAGCATTGCTGGAGTTGAAATTATTCAAGGGGATTTTACAGAAGATGCCGTTTTACAGCAGTTGTTAGACTGCATTGCTAGAAAAAAAGGCGTAAATCCTGAAACTCATGCGGTGGTAGACCTTGTAATTTCCGATATGGCACCCAACATCTCTGGTATGAAAGTCATCGATCAACCAAGAGCCATGCTTTTGGTTGAGCTAGCATTAGATTTTGCCTATCGGACTTTAAAGAAAGATGGTGCATTCGTTGCAAAGGTGTTTCAAGGTGAAGGATTTGAGGCTTATATTGCCAATTTGCGTAAGCATTTTAAGCGAGTAGTGTCTCGCAAGCCAAAGGCCTCTCGTGACCGAAGCCAAGAAATTTTCTTGGTGGCAACAGGCTACAAGGGCGGCGGTGAGATAAGTTAATTGTCTGCGCTGATTTCAATCTAGCGAGTAGTGAGCTAAGGTTAATATAGTCGGAGTAACATTCTGCTATACTGTCAGAAGCGGCAAGGCAAAAATTATTTTTATATTGTATGTGAAAATCTCGATAGAGATAAAAGGTTAATGTAGATATGAATGACATGGTGAAAAATATTCTGCTCTGGGTAGTCATAGCGGGCGTTTTGATGACTGTTTTTAACCGATTTGGTGTGGATCCTGCTAGCAGTAACACTCTCAGTTATACGCAGTTCCTTAATGATGTGAAGAATGGACGTGTCTCAAATGTTGAGATTGATGGTCGTCAGATAACCGGAAGTACAGCTGGTAATCAAAAATTCATAACATACAGTCCTGAAACTAATAACACTGCGATGGTTGGCGATTTATTAAAAGCCAATGTAGACGTGAAAGCGACTGCACCTCAGCAGCAATCTTTATTAATGCAGATATTTATTAGCTGGTTCCCATTCCTGCTAATCATTGGGCTTTGGGTGTTTTTTCTTCGTCAAATGCAGGGTGGAGGCAATGGCCGCGGAGCAATGTCGTTTGGTAAAAGTAAAGCTAAGATGCTAAATGAAGATCAAATTAAAGTGACCTTTAAAGATGTGGCGGGCATTGAAGAAGCAAAAGAAGAAGTTGGCGAGATTGTAGAATTTTTGCGTGACCCCAGTCGCTTTCAAAAATTAGGAGGCATGATTCCGCGTGGCATATTGATGGCAGGCTCTCCGGGGACTGGTAAAACACTGCTTGCTAAAGCTATCGCTGGTGAAGCTAAAGTGCCATTTTTTTCAATTTCGGGTTCAGATTTTGTTGAGATGTTTGTTGGTGTTGGCGCTTCTCGTGTGCGTGACATGTTTGAACAAGCTAAGAAAAATGCGCCTTGTATTATCTTTATTGATGAAATAGATGCAGTAGGTCGTCAGCGTGGTGCTGGCCTAGGAGGCGGACATGATGAGCGTGAGCAAACGCTTAACCAATTATTGGTAGAAATGGATGGTTTTGAAGGCAACGAAGGTGTTATCGTTATCGCAGCCACCAATAGGCCTGATGTTTTGGATCCTGCATTATTGAGACCGGGTCGTTTTGACAGACAGGTAGTGGTACCACTTCCAGATGTACGTGGAAGAGAGAAAATTCTTTCTGTTCATATGAAAAAAGTGCCGTTAGCAGATGATATAAAACCAGCGATCTTAGCACGAGGAACTCCTGGATTTTCAGGAGCTGATTTAGCGAATTTGGTAAACGAAGCTGCATTATTTGCTGCGCGTAGAGACATTAAGAAAGTCACTATGCAAGAATTCGAAGATGCTAAAGATAAGATAATGATGGGCGCTGAGCGCCGTTCTATGGTGATGAAAGATTCTGAAAAAGAGTGCACCGCCTATCACGAAGCAGGCCATGCTATTGTGGGCTTAACTGTACCATCGCATGATCCCGTGCATAAGGTAACTATTATCCCGCGCGGGCGTGCATTAGGTGTGACAATGTTCTTGCCAGAAGAAGATCGTTATAGCATGAGCTTAGAGCAGTTGAATAGTCAAATATCATCATTGTTTGGAGGTCGAATTGCCGAGGACATTATTTATGGTCGTGAAAAAGTCACCACAGGTGCTCAGAATGATATTGAGAGAGCAACTGAGTTAGCGCGAAATATGGTTACTCGTTGGGGACTTTCTGAAAAGTTAGGGCCTATTTCTTATGGCGAAGATGACAGTCAACCGTTCTTGGGACGATCTGCTTCAAGAGCTAAAGAAGTCTCAGATGATACCGTCAATAATATTGATAAGGAAATTCGTCAAATTATCGATGATAACTATCAAAGAGCAGAAGATATTTTGCGTGATAAGATGGATATTTTGCATGCAATGGCGGATGCATTAATGAAGTATGAAACGATTGATTCAGATCAGATCGCCGATATTATGCAAGGCAAAACACCACGTACTCCTAAAGACTGGGAAGACGATGATGATAAAGCTGGTAACGATACTGTCTCTTTGGATGAAATATCTGAAGATAAAGCTGTAGATGGTGCTTTGGATAAGCAATAAGCTATCAAAAGCTTATAAGTCCAGCCCAATCGGCTGGGCTTTTCATTTATACAGTTAGTTTATTGAGTTAATTTATTGAGTTAATCTAGATGGTTAGGAAGTTTTTTGGTACCGATGGAATTCGTGGGCGAGTTGGGGAGCACCCAATAACGCCAGAATTAGTAATGAAATTAGGTTGGGCAACTGGCACAGTTCTTTCTAAGCACGGTGCAGGTAGTGCAATCATTGGAAAAGATACCCGTTTGTCGGGATATCTATTTGAGGCTTGTTTAGAAGCTGGGTTTTCTGCTGCGGGTATTAAAACAGGCTTAATCGGTGTTATCCCTACGCCAGCAGTTGCGTATTTGACAAGAACCCTTCGTGCTGATGTTGGTGTAGTCATTAGTGCCTCGCATAATCCTTACCATGATAATGGAATTAAGTTGTTTTCTTCTCGGGGCTATAAATTGCCTGATGATATTGAGGCTGAAATTGAAGCCGTGTTGCAGGCGGATATGAAGTTAGAGCGTAGTGATTCTATTGGTAGGGCCTATCGTGTAGCAGGCGCTCATTCACGTTATATAGAATTTTGCAAAAGCTCAGTACCGTGGGGACTTAATCTTACTGGCCTTAAAGTCTTAGTAGATGTGGCTAATGGTGCGACATATAAAGTTGCTCCAAGTGTGTTACAAGAGCTGGGGGCCGAAGTTGATGTGATTGCCAATGAACCTAATGGTTTAAACATCAATAAAGAATGTGGGTCGACACACCCAGAGGCACTAATTGAGAAAATTAAAACAGCTAATTATGATATTGGAATTGCGTTTGACGGTGATGGCGATCGACTGATATTGGTTACCTCGTCAGGGAGAATAATCGATGGTGACGAGATGCTTTATCTTATCGCTATGGATAGGCGAATGAATGGGCATCCAGTTAAAGATGTAGTCGGTACTGTGATGACAAATCTTGGTGTTGAAAAATCACTGATGAAAGAAAATATCCAGCTTCATCGCGCTAACGTTGGTGATAGATATGTTGTTGAAAAAATGAAAGAAGTTGGCTGTAACCTTGGCGGAGAAAGTTCAGGGCATATTATATGTCTAGATAAAACCACAACTGGTGATGGCATTATTTCTGCATTGCAAGTTCTGCATCTTATCCATGTCAGTGGAAAATCACTAGAATCATTATTAGCAGATGTGAAGAAATATCCGCAGCAAATGACCAATGTAATATTGCCCAAAAAAGAAGATGTCATATCAACCTCCAAGATCCAAGAGGCTATTGCAAGTATTGAGCAAGAATTTGGCGAAAAAGGTCGAGTATTGCTGCGAGCCTCTGGCACTGAACCGTTGATTCGTGTAATGACAGAAGGGGAGAATGAGGCGCAGGTGGTACAGTTAAATAACAAGTTAGTTGCTGCTGTTGAGCAAGTAATTACAGAAGTATAACTGCTGAGGCAACTATGAAAAGAGAAATGATAATAGCAGGTAATTGGAAGTCTAATGGCACGCTTGCACTTCGAGCGGAAATAAACAACCTATTAAATGATACAAATATTGAGCAAGGGATTACTGTGGTTGTTTGTCCTCCAGTTACTTTATTGGAAGGCATGATAAGTGATAATAAAAATCCATCTATCTCATTCGGAGGTCAAAACCTAGCTGAATATGGGCAAGGTGCTTATACAGGTGAAGTGCATGCGCAAATGCTCAGAGACATAGGTGCGAACTATGTCATTATTGGTCATTCAGAGCGTAGAGAGTATTTTTCTGAAAAAGCAGAGATATTGGCTATAAAAATGTTAAAAGCAATTGATGCAGGACTAAAACCGATTTTTTGCATTGGCGAGCCCGAATCAATCAGAGAGAATGGTGAGCAAAATCAATATATTGAGAGTCAGATTGAAGAAATTATCGCAATTACGGGCATTGATGTTTGGGCAGAATCTATCTTAGCATATGAGCCAATCTGGGCGATTGGAACTGGCAAAACTGCGTCATTAGACCAAGTTCAGGAAATGCATGCACATATTCGCGATACTTTTTCCAAACATTCTGATACAATCGCCGCGCTTTTGCCAATTCTATATGGTGGCAGCGTTAATCAAAATAATGCAGCTCAGCTTTTTACGGCGGTAGATGTAGATGGGGCGCTTATAGGTGGGGCATCTTTAAAGCAAGATCAATTTGCAGCAATAATCTCTGCTGCAAATGCAGAAGCAAATAGTAACTAACAAGCAAATAACTTTTTAAACGAGAATTGATATGGGAATGACATTTGTACTGGTGGTACATATATTTATTTCATTGGCTTTAATAGCCCTAGTACTGGTACAAAGAGGCAAAGGCGCAGATATGGGCGCTGCCTTTGGTGCTGGTGCTTCTAACACAGTATTTGGTTCAAAAGGTTCTGGTAACTTTATGACCAGATTAACCGCAGGACTAGCAACTGCTTTTTTTGTAACAAGTTTAATACTTGCGTTC
>CAKMZF010000063.1 GCA_929200405.1 uncultured Gammaproteobacteria bacterium
CGGTTAAGTATTTTTGAAAGGCTCATTTTGTTTTCTCTCTGTAAATTTAGTTGTTGTCTTGTTGACGAGGCTATTATGTCTAGAAATGGCCTTGGCTTCATTTCAGAAAAGTAAGAAGTTGTAACAAAGCGTTACAGTGCACTGAATTATAGATGAATTTAGTGTTGATAAGGACTTTTAGGTGAGTAATATCAATGGCTTGCTTAGTGTGGGCGATAGTGAACGGTCTTGCTGGCACTCATTCGCTCGTGCAGACTGCGTTTTTCTGGGTCCCAGATTTGCACGAAAAGTCCTGCTCCTAGGAGTAAGAATGAGGGGA
Organism: uncultured Gammaproteobacteria bacterium; assembly: GCA_929200405.1. Classification (GTDB taxonomy): domain Bacteria; phylum Pseudomonadota; class Gammaproteobacteria; order Cardiobacteriales; family CAKMZF01; genus CAKMZF01. Next base: position 320 of record CAKMZF010000063.1, read on the forward strand.
TGGCGAGAACAGCACGTTTAAATGATTGTTTGGTGCTCATTACGTGGTTGCGCTCATTTAGTGCGATTAACCGCCAGGTTTTCATGCCCAGTGTTTGTCCAGAACGTGACCAGAAATAGGTATAGAATAGTACGATGACTAGCAGGTTGAATACTTTGAGGAAGTGACTGTCTGCGGGTATGCCTTCGCCATAGATTACTGTGGGTACGGAGTCTACAAATAGCAGGATTGCTAGCAGCAAGAAGCCGTCATATAGCATGGCAGCAAATTTTCTACCGAGTGATGCTGGCTTGGCATTGTTTATCTCGTCAACGGTGATGGAGTTGGGAATCATAGCTTCTCTATTTGTTATATTTCAAGGCATGTTTGTTACTTGTGCGCGAATATAGCATAAAAGTGAGTGAGTGGTGAGAGCTAAGTGGCGGCCGTATAATGATGACCTTAGCAAGGTTTGGTCAAGCAGTTTCTGAGTGATTGTTATGTGCTGGGTGTTACCCTGAGGCTGGTGTAAGCGGCTCTCAGGGTAGTAGGGTTGATGCGGATTTAGCTGGGGATAAATTTCAGTGCGATACCATTGTTGCAATAGCGCAGCCCAGTTGGCTCAGGGCCATCTTTGAATACGTGACCGTGGTGTCCGCCACAGCGTGCGCAGTGATATTCCGTGCGTGGTAACACCAGTTTAAAGTCTCTTTTGGTTTCCACATGATTTTCTATGGTGTCAAAGAAACTTGGCCAGCCGGTGCCGCTGTCAAATTTATATTCGCTTTTGAATAGCGGTAGATCACAGCCAGCACAGGCGAATATACCTTGACGCTTTTCGTCGTTGAGTTCGCTAGTCCATGGTCGCTCGGTCCCTTCTTTGCGTAGTATTTGATACTGTTCTGGGGTTAGGCGTGCTTGCCATTCGGCTTTGCTGAGGGTGAGTTTTTCTATAGGATTGTTGGTCATATCGGTTTCTTGTTGCATTGTGTCGTTATCGGCTGAAATAAGTTTGTAACTCATAGTGGCAGCGGTAAGGCCTGCTGCGGTTTTAAATAGTTGGCGTCTGTTCATGGTTTCCTACTGTCTTTGCGATACTTGTTAATGTAACGGCTTGCGTGTTTGTCATTATATTAACGCATCCTAGTCTAGAGTAGATGCACAGTGACTGCAATTATTGCAAGGTGTGTTGAGGCGTGTGTATGGATAACTGCAGTTGAGCAGATTGTGTGTGAGGAGATAACTTGAAAGGAATGAAGCGGCAGTGTGCAAGGTTGCTACACACCTCAAGCTCCGTTATGCGAGTCTTGAAGTGTGTATAAGAGCAGGGCTATATTGGTTAGCTATTTGCGTTCAGATCGCCATTAATGGCTTCTGCAGCGCCACGGCCTTCGTTAATACCCCAGACAATCAGTGACTGACCACGGCGGCAATCACCAGCGGCATAGACTTTCTTTACGGAGGTCCGAAAGGCACCGTGTTCTGCAGCAAAGTTTGATCTGGCATCTGTGTCCATATCCAACTCTTTAGCGATGGTTTCTTCTGGTCCTAAAAAGCCCATGGCTAGGAATACTAAGTCCGCTTCCCATATTTTCTCTGAGCCTTCCACTTCTTTAAAAGTACGGCGACCATTGTCTTCGGTTATCCACTCAACTTCTATGGTTTCAATACCCGTGACATTGCCTGAGCCATCTCCTATAAAACGCTTAGAGAGTACGCAGTAGGTACGTGGATCTTGGCCAAATACTGCAGTAGCTTCTTGATGACCATAATCGGTGCGTAGTATTAGCGGCCACTGTGGCCACGGGTTGTTGCTGGCGCGATCAATCGGTGGCTGTGGCATTAGTTCAAAGTTGACGACTTTTTTAGCGCCATGGCGCACTGAGGTGCCTATGCAGTCAGTGCCAGTATCTCCACCGCCTATCACGATGACATTCTTGTCTTTGGCAGAAATGTAGTTGCCGTCTTTTAGGTTAGAGTCGAGCAGGCTTTTGGTGTTGGCTTTTAGAAATTCCATGGCGAAATAAACACCGTTTAGCTCTCGTCCTGAGATTGGTAGGTCACGTGGTTTTGTCGCGCCACAGGCTAGCAAGACCGCATCATTTTCTGAGATTAGCTGTGTTGCTGGTAGGTTTACTCCGACCTCAACCCCAGTTTTGAAGGTAATGCCTTCCTCTTCCAGTAGCTTGATACGACGCATCACAACAGATTCTTTTTCTAACTTCATGTTTGGAATGCCGTACATTAATAAACCACCCACACGATCAGCGCGTTCATAAACCGTGACGGTGTGACCGTATTGGTTTAGCTCAGCGGCGGCGGCTAGACCAGCAGGGCCTGAGCCAACAACGGCGATTTTTTTCCCAGTGCGTTGAGTTGGTGGATTAGCTTTTACCCAACCTTCCTCAAAAGCGCGATTAATAATGGCATTTTCAATATTTTTAATGGTAACTGCTGGTTCTACTGAACCGAGTACACAGGAACCTTCGCAGGGTGCAGGACAAACTCTGCCTGTAAACTCAGGGAAATTATTGGTTTTGTGCAGTCTGTCAATAGCTTCCTGCCAGCGGTCATTGTAAACCAGATCATTCCATTCTGGGATTAAGTTGTCTACAGGGCAGCCTGTATCGCTCTGGCAAAATGGGATGCCGCAGTCCATGCAACGTGCACCTTGGTTTTGCAAATGCTCAACTTGCACTGGTAGCGTAAATTCGTTGTAATGTTTTATTCTTGCTTCCGGAGCATCGTAGGGGATGGTCTCTCTGGCAAATTCTTTAAATCCGGTTGCTTTACCCATGTTGTTTCCGTTGTTTCTTTCGTTTAATTCTGTATTGGTTTAAATATTGCGCTGGTTTTAGGCAACATCTGCTTGTTTGCTTTGCAGGGCGTGCTTGTAGTCCACAGGCATTACCTTGATAAACTGCTGTGCAGCGTTGTCCCAGTCTGCGAGTAGTCTCTCGGCTACGGCGGACTCAGTGAGTAGCTGATGCTTGCTGATATAGCCTTTTAACTCTTCTAGATCGGCGCTATCTAGCGGATCTAGATCAACCATTTCGGTATTGCAGTGGCTGTTAAAGGTATTATTTGGATTCCAAATATAGGCTATGCCTCCGCTCATACCTGCCGCAAAGTTACGGCCAGTCTCGCCGAGTACGACTACGCGCCCACCAGTCATGTACTCGCAACCGTGGTCGCCAACACCTTCTACTACCGCAGTGGCGCCAGAGTTTCTAACGGCGAATCTTTCTGCCGCAATACCTCTGAGATAAACCTCACCTGTTGTGGCTCCGTAGAGACAGGTATTGCCAGCAATGATGTTTTCCTCAGCTACGAATGTGCTAGTGCGATGCGGGCGAACGCTGATAACACCACCAGACAAACCTTTGCCCACATAATCATTGGCATCACCTATGAGGTTTATGCTGACACCTTTGGCAAGGAATGCACCAAGTGATTGACCTGCAGAACCACGCAGTTTGATCTGTATGGTGTTATTTGGCAGGCCATCTTCGCCATAGCGCTTAGCAATTTCATGTGAGAGCATTGTGCCGACAGCGCGGTCGGTGTTAACAACGTTGTGCTTCATGCTGGTTGGATCTTTGTTCTCTAGCGAGAAATGTGCTTCCGCAATTAGTTGGCGATCTAAAACAGCTTCTAAACCATGATTCTGATCTTTGGTGCGGTAGACCTGAGCGCTTTCATAAGGCTTTTGCGCAGGGGTTAGTAAACCACTGAGATCGAGGCCATCGGCTTTCCAATGTTGGATAGCATCATTGGTTTCTAGTAGGTCAACACGGCCAATTAATTGATTGATATTGCGCATGCCTAGCTCTGCCATTATTTTACGAGCGTCTTCGGCAATCATAAATAGATAGTTGACGATATACTCAGGTGCTCCGTTAAATTTTTCACGAAGTACTGGGTCTTGGGTTGCTATACCAACTGGACAGGTGTTTAGGTGACATTTGCGCATCATAATGCAACCAAGTGTGACTAATGGTGCGGTGGCAAAACCAAATTCCTCAGCGCCAAGTAAGGCAGCGATAACGATATCGCGACCGGTTTTTAGCTGGCCATCAGTTTGTAAAACTGTGCGCGAGCGCAGATCATTGAGCACGAGCGTTTGATGAGTCTCGGCAACGCCAAGCTCCCATGGCAGTCCGGCATGTTTAATTGAAGTGAGGGGAGATGCACCGGTGCCACCATCGTGACCTGCTACCACAACATGCTCTGCGTGGCCTTTGACTACACCAGTAGCAATAGTGCCTACACCAACTTCTGAAACAAGTTTAACGCTTATTCTGGCGCTGGGGTTGGCATTTTTTAGATCATATATAAGTTGTGCCAAATCTTCGATAGAGTAGATGTCGTGATGCGGTGGTGGGCTGATAAGACCGACGCCGGGGGTAGAGTGGCGTAGACGAGCGATGGTGTTATCGACTTTATGGCCAGGAAGTTCGCCGCCTTCACCTGGTTTTGCACCTTGGGCAATCTTAATTTGCAGCTCATCAGCATTGGTTAGATAGTTGATGGTGACGCCAAAACGACCGCTAGCAATTTGTTTGATTGCTGAGCGTTTGCTATCGCCATTGGCTTCTGGGGTGAAGCGCCCTATATCCTCACCGCCTTCACCAGTGTTTGATTTGCCACCCATGCGGTTCATTGCTATTGCGAGGGTTTCATGTGCTTCTGGTGAGATAGAGCCAAAGCTCATCGCACCTGTACAGAAGCGTTTAACAATCTCCGCAGCAGGTTCTACATCGTCTATGCTGATCGCATTGCTAGGTTTGAATTTTAACAATCCACGCAGCGTGCAGCGAGTGCGAGCATCGTCATTGGCGGTTTTGGCAAATTGTTCATAGGCTTCTACTGAATTATTTCTAGCAGCATTTTGCAGCTGTGAAATAGTATTGGGATTCCACATATGCTTATCGCCATCTGATCGCCAATGAACATCACCGGGATTGGGCAGGGCTTGAATATGACCTTGTGAACCAATATTTCCTTCTGGATATCCCAGTGCATGGCGGCGTAGAGTTTCCTCTGCAATGGTTTTAAGATCAACGCCTTTAATGCGTGACGCCGTGTCTTTAAAGCAACGTTCGACTACTTCATCGCCGAGGCCAACGATTTCAAAAATTTGAGCACCTTTGTAGCTTTGCAAGGTAGATATGCCAATCTTGCCCATAACTTTGAGCATGCCTTTTTTAACGCCTTTCTTATAGGCTTCTACAATGGCCTTTCCTTCGGTGTATTTTTCATCGATTAAGCCTTCTGAGGCGGCAACACGCAACGAATCTAGGGCGATATACGGGTTGATAGCATCAATACCGTAACCGACTAATAAGCAGTGATGATGAACTTCTCGGGCTTCACCTGTTTCTAATATCAACCCTACCGCAGTGCGCTTTTGTTGGCGAATAAGGTGGTGATGGACACAGCCTGTTGCTAGTAATGATGGAATGGCTACGCGATCTTGGCTTGCGGCTCGGTCTGATAAAATAATCAGCTCATTGCCATTAGCAATGGCTTCATCGGCTTGCTGGCAGATGCGGTTTAGGGCAATTTCTAAACGCTCAGGGCCGCCGCTGCGGGCAAATGTAATATCGATAGTGGCACTGGTCCAGCCACGGTAGCCATTGATAGAACGTAATGAGTCTAGCTCGGTATTACTGAGAATAGGATGCGGTAGGCGCAGTCTGTGGGCATGCTCTGGGGTTTCACCCAAGATATTGCGCTCAGGGCCTATGCTGGTTTCTAGCGAGAGAATTAGTTCTTCTCGTATCGCATCAACTGGTGGGTTGGTAACCTGTGCGAACAGCTGCTTGAAATAGTCATATAGCATCCGAGGTTTATCAGAAAGCACTGCTAGTGCGCTGTCATTGCCCATAGAGTAGACGGGGTCACGAAGTTCGTTTATTAGCGGTAGCAACATGAATTGCATGGTTTCAGTGGTGTAACCAAATGCGCGCATGGCCGATTGCAATTCCTGACCTTTTAGGAAGCCTGCTGGGGTGCCTTTGGGCAATTCACCTAGGGCAATGTTATGGTCTTTTAACCATGTGCCATAGGGAGCTTGGCTGGCATAGTGACGCTTTAAGGTTTCATCAGCAACGATTTCCCCTTTGGCGAAATCTAGTAGAAACATTTTGCCCGGCTGTAGTCTGCCTTTGTACTTAACCATCTCAGGTGGCACTTCTAACACACCTACTTCTGAGGCCATGATCACACGATCATCGTGAGTAACGTAATAGCGGCTTGGGCGCAGACCGTTTCTGTCTAGTGTCGCACCGAGCACTTTGCCATCGGTAAACACTACGTCTGCTGGGCCATCCCATGCTTCCATTTTGTTGGCATGATAGGCATAAAAAGCGCGTTTTTCTTCGCTCATATTGGCATCATTTTCCCAGGCCTCAGGCATCATCATCATGATAGCTTGCTGGATAGGGTAGCCGCCCATTACTAAGAATTCTAAGACATTATCAAAGTTTCCGCTGTCTGAGAGATGATCTTCGCAAACTGGAAATAGTGAGTTGGTGTCAACCCCAAAAACATCACTGTTTGCCATGCCTTCTCTGGCGCGCATGTTGTTTTTGTTGCCTCTGAGGGTGTTGATCTCTCCGTTATGTGCCATAACGCGGTTTGGGTGGGCACGGTTCCACGAAGGAAAGGTATTTGTAGAGAAGCGAGAGTGCACCACGGCAAAGTGGGTTTCAAAATCAATATCTTGTAAGTCACGGAAAAATGGAATGACTTGGCTTGGCATTAACATGCCTTTGTAGACGATGGTGTATTGAGATAGTGAGTTGACATAAAACAGATCATTGCGGTTTATGTTGTCATCTGCAAAAATTTGATGGGTTGCTTGCTTACGCAACACGTACAGCGCTCGTTCAAAATCCTCAGCACTCTGGTCATCACGTTTACCAATAAATAGCATTTCCATATGTGGTTGTGCTGCTTTTGCTGTAGGGCCAATGTTGGCGCCAGTAGCATTAGTTGGCATTTCTCGCCAGCCCAAAATTGGTTGATTTAAGGTGTTGGCAATATCGCTAATTACGTTGTGACATTGGCGGTAACGTGGCTCATCTTGCGGAAAGAACACAATGCCAGCAGCAAAGCTGCCATCTTCGCCTAACTCCAGATCGAGATCAGTTTTGGCGACTTTGCGAAGAAATTTATTTGGTAAGGCGGTAAGTATGCCAGCGCCATCGCCGGTATTTTCCTCACAGCCACAGGCGCCACGGTGGGTCATGTTTATAGCGATAATATCGGCATCTTGCAATATCTGATGATCTTGCTTGCCCGTGAGGTTTGCGACAAAGCCAACACCGCAGCTTTCATGCTCATTTATGGGATCATATAAGCCAACTTTCCCAGGTTGTTGTCTGGGCGGTATAACAATAGTCTCGGTAATTTTGGGAGAGTCTGTGCCGGTTACATCAGTGTCCTCTGAGTGAGGAAGTGCCTCATTTTGCGTAAAGTTGATAGACATTTTTGTCATTATTGGAGTCTCCCAAAGAAAGATGAATCTGTAAAATCTAGTAAATCAATATCGTTATTGTGTGATCGAACTTTTGCGTTCGGACACTTTAAATTGCTTGCTGGCAGTGATCTAAGAAGTCAATAATCACTTTTCGCAGTACCTAGCAAGGCAATGTGTATTCTTTTTATACGACATAACGCTTTGTTATGTGTGGTTTGTTCTGCCCAATCTTAAGGGTGTCTGTCGGTAATGATGACAGTGTGGCAGAGATGTGCTCTAGCAAATTTGCAAGGGGTAGTAGCAAATGAATTGCCGTTGAGCGTCACTTGATGATTTCCTAAGCTATATAGTGCTGAAGATATCATTTAAGTTACTGTTTTCATCAGTAAGATAGAATAGGAATCCACATAGTGACACTATCGTTCCGAATAATGAAACATAAACGATAGATAAATACCGAAGTGTGCAGAACTGCGCAAGCGCTTCTTTACATATCTATAGCTAATTATAACCATAAATTATGCTTATGTAAGCGCTTTCTTTTTTGCGAAGCCATGTTCTCATAACGCTAACTGTTAATTATCGAAATATATTTGTTACATAGCGACATGCAGAAATATAGAGCAGCGATTCTGATATTGTGGTTTTTTGCTTTAGAGGGGGGCATTTATCTGGTTGCTGCCAATACTGGGTCAATCATCTCAAGTAATGCTTTCGCTTGTGGTGATAATACTTTGCCTCTGCGAAGGATTACTCCATAAGCTCTTACAGGAAATGCTTGCAGAGGAATTTGGTGCAGTGCGTTTTTGTCATTTTGCAAACAAACACTGCTGACGATAGCGATGCCAACATTTGCCATCACACATCGTTTAATCATTGCCCAACCAATGCCCTCAAGCACGACATTGGGCCGTACATTCTGCTCAGCAAAAGCACGCTCTAACATGCCGTAGGTGTTTAGGTGCCTAGCAGGCATGATAAATTTATAGGGCAACAAGTCCGTAATTGAGATATCCGACAATTTTGATTGTTTTGCAAGCGGATGATCTTTTGAGGTGATAAGTACCTGCGGAAAACTAAAAGTAGGGGCGTGAATCATGTCATCAGGCGGCGCTGTGCGGAAAGAACCAAGGGCGAGATCAACAGTGCCTTCTCGTAATAAGTTTATACCCGCTAGGCCGCCACCTTCATGGACGCGAATTTTAACGCCGGGATAATGTTCAGAAAATTGTGCGAGATATTTTGGCAATAAGTAAAGTGCCGAGGATTCCCCAGCGGCTATATTGATTTCTCCGCTGTTTACATTATTTCGCTTGGCGTGCATAGCAGCCGTTAAGTTTTCAAAACCTTCTACTAAAGGTAGCGCTATTTGGTACAAAATCTCGCCATCTGGGGTGAGTGATATTTTCGGCCCTCGACGTTCAAATAGTAGGGCGCTCATCTCTTTTTCTAAATTCTGTATTTGCAAAGATACGGATGGTTGGCTAAGACCCAGCCGTTGTGCTGCCTTGGATATGCTGCCTGTCTGCACTGTGTGACAGAAACTGGTGAGATGAGCGAGTTGATTGTATTTGATATCTTTCATGTAGCTGTTTGTCTAGATGTTTGTATTTGGAGTCGTGCTTATGTCTGCACTTGGTTTGATGCAGACAATGGCCTTTGCAGATTTTAGCACTCTTTGGTTTGCATCATCGCTTGCAATAAAGTATTGCAGAGGTCACTTTCTCTAGCTAAGCGCATTAGTTAGAAATAATGTTAGTTTGTTTGTTGTCTATAAGAAATTTTCCTTCATATCGCTTATATTAAGATAAAAAAATCAATATTAATTATAAAAACGATATTTTTTAGTAAAAAACATCAATAAATTCTATTATTTTAGATTTAATTCCATTATAATTTTTCGCATCAACAATTAAATAAAGTTTTTTCTAAAGGAAACGCTATGTATCACAATCAATTTTCCTCTTTTATGCCACCGCAACGAGTCTTGATGGGTGCAGGGCCTGCTAATATTTATCCCAGTGTTGCCTTGGCGATGGCCAAGCCGACTATTGGGCATCTTGACCCTTCGTTTATAGAGATGATGGATCAAGTGAAATCACATCTGCAATATGCCTTTCAAACCGAGAACAAGATGACGGGTGCTATTTCTGCACCGGGTTCTGCTGGCATGGAAGCCTGCTTTGTTAATTTAGTCGAGCCGGGTGATACGGTCATTGTCTGCATTAATGGCGTGTTTGGTGGCCGCATGAAAGAGATTGCTGAGCGTTGCGGTGCCAAAGTGGTTACTTATGAGGAGCAGTTGGGCAAACCTATTGACCCTGAGAAATTAGAGCAGACTTTAGCGCTTCACCCAGACGCTAGTGTGGTGGCTTTTGTACATGCAGAGACTTCAACAGGGGTTTTGTCTGATGCGCAGGCGTTATGTGAAATTTCCAGAAAAAATAACTGTCTAACGATTGTAGATGCTGTGACTTCGGTGGCGGGTTCACCAGTGAGGGTCGATGAGTGGGGGATAGATGCTGTCTATACTGGCAGCCAAAAATGTTTGTCTTGTGTACCTGGTTTGTCTCCTGTGACTTTCAGCCCGAAAGCGGTTGCTAAGATAATGGATAGAAAGCAGCAGATTCGAAGTTGGTTTTTAGATCAAAGCTTACTCATGGGATATTGGGGAGATGGTAGTAATAATGACAAGCGCAGTTACCACCACACAGCGCCAGTGAATTCATTATATGCGCTACATGAGGCGCTAGTATTGCTAAGAAATGAGACCCTAGAGACTTCGTGGTTAAGGCATAATCAGAACCATGAGGTGCTTCGTGATGGTTTAGAGACTTTGGGACTGCGTTATTTTGTTGATCCCGAGTGTAGATTGCCACAACTAAATTCGGTATACATTCCAGATGGAGTTGATGATGTCGAAGTGAGGGCAAAGCTGCTAACTGATTATGGGCTAGAGATTGGTGGTGGGCTTGGTGCATTGGCTGGCAAGATATGGCGCATTGGTTTAATGGGCGCTGCTGCTAACCCAAGCAATGTAGCGTTATGTCTTAAAGCATTGGCGGATGTTTTGCCAACCAAACATTAAATCGCGTTTGAGTTGTCTCTAAATTAAGCACTAAACAAGACACATTTTCAGTTATTTTGCTTGGTGCTTTTTGCTATTTGTTTAATTGGTTCTGTTTTCTCTGGTAGTAGATGAAGCTGTAGCCAGTGACTCTCAGTTTTTTATTATGCTCCTTTATTGATGCTTAGTTCTTGGTTTTACGTTTTTTTGGTCAATCTCTTGTATGTTTTTTAGTGATAAATCAAGTAATTGATAGTCATTATTTTGTCTCCCTATTTATAAGGCTGTGAGCTTTTGTTTGTAGATAGCGAAGGAGTAGAGAATATTTTATTCATTAATAATAATATTAAATCATATAACATATGATTTAATATTAACTATATTGTTTTTAATGAACTACACTGATAGACATTCTGTAATCAATCATGATTATTTCAGTCTGTATTTTCGGAGCGATGATATGAAAAAATTTAAACTTAATAGTATTCTTTTAGGTTCTCTGATACTTTGTTCTGCATCTGTCAGCGCTGAAAAATTGCGCTTGCTGACTTGGGATGGTTATACCCCCAACCAAGTTGTAGCATTGTTTGAGCATAGATATCCGGATATAGAAGTAGAGGTTACTTATTCTAATAACGAAGAGATGGTGAAGAAGCTTCAAACCATTGAAGATGGAGGTTATGACTTAGCGCAGCCTAGTCATGATAGGGTATATGGCGCTCAGATTGCACATGATATATATAAGCCAATCGATATGACAAAAATTAACACTGATAATATCGATAGTCACTTGCTAGATGCGGTAAAGGCCAACACGACTATTGAGGGAGAAGTCTATTCTTTTCCGCATGTCTGGGGCACTACAGGTTTAGTGGTTGATACACATGCAGTCAAAGATTTTAATAGCTGGGCGGATATTTGTGATCCAAAGTATAAAGGCCAGACCTCAATGCGGCTCACAAGAACAATGCTTTTAGGCATGGCATTCTCTATGGGAGAGAATCCATTTGAGGCCTATGCTGATTCGGATATGTATCAAGCTATTCTGGATAAAGTGGTTGAAAAGCTGATTGCTTGTAAGGGAAATATAAAAGGGTACTGGAAAGATGCCGGTGATTTGTCACAGATGATTATTTCAGAACAAATTATAGCAGCAGAAACTTGGGATAATATTGCTTATAAGGTCTATGCGTTAAAACCAGAGATCAAATATTTACCACCAAAGGAAGGTGCTTTAGGGTGGATTGATACTTTTAGCTTACCAAAGAATGGCAAGGCGGATGATGCTGCTTATAAATGGATAAATTTTGTGTTTGAGCCAGATATTGCTAGGTTGATTTCACAGAGCAGTGGTGCCATTAGCTCTGCTGCTAACGGTATAGATTTGCTGCCAAGTCAGACTAGAGATGCTGTGAATGCCGCTTTTGATGCTGAGGCTATTGAGAATTTAAAATATTTTGCCAATATTCCACCAGGGGTGGAGGAAATGGAAAGCAAAGCGCTAGAGAAAATTAAAGCAGCGGATTAATATGCCGCTGTGAGTGCTAGGTCATTTGTTAGATATAGAATTTGAGGGGTGAGTGAATTTGCTAGACCCTAACCTTGTTGGGCAGTAGAATTGCCAGTCTCAGCATAAGCATCATTGCTGGGCAATATCGAGATCACCAGATAGGTGAGTGATCTCAGCGTCATAAACAAGGAACAGCTTTGCTTGACAAACTCAAAATTATCGCTCAATACCTACTCCCTAAACACGCCATTTCTCGTTTACTGGGCAAATTGGCCGCAGCTGAGGCGGGTTGGTTAACGACAGTAGTTATTCGTCAGTTTATCAAGGCTTATGAGATAGATATGTCGGAGGCCAAGCTAAAAAATGCTGCTGATTACGCGACTTTTAATGATTTCTTTACTCGAGAATTAGCAGAAGGTGCGAGGACAATAGACAATGATGCGAATAGTATATGTTATCCGGTGGATGGAGCAATCAGCCAACAGGGCAAGATTGAGAGTGGTAAGCTAATCCAAGCCAAAGGTATTGATTATAGCCTTGAAGCGCTTTTGGGCGGTGAGAGCCAAACTGCTGCAGACTTTCTGGGTGGGCATTTCTCTTGTATTTATCTAGCCCCTAAAGATTATCACCGTATTCATATGCCAATGACCGGTACGCTTCGAGAGATGATATTTATCCCCGGAGATTTGTTTTCGGTAAATCCACTGACCGCGAAAAACGTGCCTAATCTGTTTGCGAGAAATGAAAGAGTCGTGGCGATTTTTGATACTGACTATGGTGCCATGGCAATGGTACTGGTGGGTGCTACTGTGGTCGCAAGTATCGAGACAGTTTGGGCAAGCACAATAGCGCCCTCTGTTACAAAAGAGATCTATCGTCAGCGCTACCCAAGCGAAGGTGTAGACAGCATTACTTTGCAGAAAGGTGATGAAATGGGAAGGTTTAAGTTAGGCTCCACGGTTATCTGTGTATTTGCTGCGGATATGGTGAGATTGAATCCAAATGCCAACTCTGGAGATGTCACCCGTTTAGGGGAACACTATGCAGACTTGTTAGCTGCTCAAACTTGAGGTTGGCGATATTTCTCTGTCCAGCGAATAATGCTTTGTGAATGACAGTTAATCGTTAACCTCTACCTTCGTAAAACTCTTAACAAAGACCCTAGGCTTAACAGTTTTGTTAGTGCAGCAGCAAAATAGGTGAGAGCCGCAGCTCTTAGGACTTGGCGCGCGGCGGGTAGTTGAGCTTGATCTAGATAATTCCCTTTTTCTAATATCGGCATCGCTTTTGAAAAACTGGCGTCCCATTCTTCAGGTAATACTAATAAATAGGTCAGGGCTGATAGTAGCATCAGGGTAATACGCAGAACCAAGACCCCGATGATGGCGGCAGGGCTTTTTGTTAGTATAAAAAGCAGAGGAGCCGCGATCAGTATATAGCCTCCAATGTTGGAGATGTAGGCGGCTATTGGTAGATAGGTGGCTCTGAGTTGGAATACTTTTTCATTTCTAAAACATTGTATGGCATGACCCACTTCATGGGCAGCAACCGCGATAGCGGTGATTGACTTGCCATTAAAATTATCAGGGCTTAGTCGAACGACTTTATCTCTGGGGTCAAAGTGATCTTGATGAGGTTGGGTTAGTTCTACCCGATACCCGTCCATTTGATAGCGCTTAAATAAATGCTCAGCTAACTCGGCACCAGTGCCTGCCAACCCTTGTTCGTCAGCAGAATGCTTGCGCATGATGTGCCTAACCCAAAGTTGTGGGCCGAATATTACCAGTAAAATTAGGAGTAAAAGAAGTAGATAAGGCAAGAAGTAGTGCTGAGATCAGTGGATGAAGAGTAAGAGTATATAGAAATTCTCATAAAAAACCCTGTCAAAAGACAGGGGCTTGGTATAAAGCATTAACTAGAGGTTAATTAGCAGCTTGATGGTAGAGCGCTTGCTACATCTGAAGTTGAATTTTCTGCTCTACAGCTCCATTCGATTTGTCCGTTATTTATTTTACCTTCTAATATAAATTTTTCATTCTTAAGCTTGCTATGAGCATCCCCACCGAATGTATAAGTAATGAGTGCAGTGTCTGTAGCCGATGATGTGACAGTACCTGTTGATATATATTTTCCTTTCCCAGTATTAATGTTGGTAACCGTTGAGGCGAAAGCGCCATCAGTCGCGGCTATAGTGCCGAGTGCCTGTTTAGGTCCTGCGGATAGAGACATTGCTTCTGAAACCTGTGCTCTCATAGTGTAGTTTTGATATTGCGGCAGTGCTACGAGCAATAGGATGGCGATAATCGCAACAACGATTAGTAACTCAATGATTGAAAAGCCTTGTTGTTTT
>CAKMZF010000064.1 GCA_929200405.1 uncultured Gammaproteobacteria bacterium
GGCTTTAAAATAGTTCGTCAGATCGCTGAGCGTTATTACGGTGGCAAGAAAAACAAGATTTTATATCGTGAACGTGACTATCACGGTACGACTATCGCCTGCTTGAGTGCTGGCGGACAGCCTGAGCGTAACGCGCAATACGGACCATTTACACCGGGGTTTGTCGAGGTGCCACACTGTCTTGAGTATCGTTCTCAGTGGGGAGATGTTGAAGACTATGGTGTTCGAGCAGCGAATGAGATTGAAAGAGTTATTTTAGAAGAAGGCGCTGACACTATTGGCGCGCTTTGCTTAGAGCCTATTACAGCTGGTGGCGGAGTTATCCCACCACCGCAAGGTTATTTTGACCGCGTGCAGGAAATCTGTAAGCAATACGATATTTTGCTACATATTGATGAAGTCGTTTGTGGTCTTGGCCGTACGGGTGATTGGTTTGGCTATCAGCACTATGGTGTCAAGCCCGACATTGTGACTATGGCAAAAGGCTTGGCATCTGGTTATGCCGCTATCTCATGTACTGTGACCACAGAAGAAGTATTTGAGAAGTTTAAAGCGCCTGCTGAAAATCCGCTGGACTATTTCCGTGATATCTCAACATTTGGTGGCTGTACCTCAGGGCCTGTTGCAGCGCTAGAGAACCTTAAAATCATTGAGGAAGAAAATCTGGTTGAGAATGTAAAAGTCATGGGTGAGTATCTACTAAGTCAGCTAGAAGCACTCAAAGAAAAGCATGAGATTGTTGGCGATGTGCGTGGTAAAGGTTTTTTTCAAGGCATAGAACTGGTTAAAGACCGGACTACTAAAGAGCCTGTTGAGGAATCTGTGGCGGCACAAGTAGCTGCACATTGCATGAAAAATGGGGTAATCATTGGTCGCACCAATAGAAGCCTACCAGGTTTTAATAACACATTATGTTTAAGCCCAGCTTTGATCGCGGGCAAAGACGAGCTAGATGAAATTGTCACAGCGATTGATAATGCATTGGCGAGCCTTTAAAAGCAAATTTCTGAGATAAATTATTCAGATAATTTGAGAGAAGACAGTGCCCACACTTTGCTGTATAACAATAAATTCTTATACCATACACAGCAAGGTGGGTATACATAAAACTGCATCAATCACATTTGTGGCTGATTGAAAAGAATTCAGGAGGGATAGCAAATAATCAATATAACGTGTTATATTGAAATGGTGAGTTACGAAACGTAACCGCTTTATTACAATGTGGAACCCTCTGGATAACCACTATTTGATCATAATTAAGGAGATATCAAATGAAGAAAAGCTATAAGAACCTAAGTAAATTAGCATTGGCTACAACTGCACTACTTGGCTCTTGGTCTGCCCAAGCGCTAGACGAAGTAAATGTGGCATACTTTTTGGAATGGGCGACCCCAAACCAAGTTGCAAAAGTTGAAAAGACTTATGATGAAGCACTAGGTATACCTGTTAACTGGACCAATTTTGAAGCCGGAACAGAGATGACCGAAGCCATGCTTGCTGGTGACATTGATATTTCTTACAGCCAAGGTTTAGCGCCATTTATCAACGCGATTAATGCAGGTGCGCCAATTAAGCTAGTATCTATCGCAGTACAGTACCCAGCAAACGACTGTGTTGTTGGCAACCACGTAGAAATCGATAGCACCAACGCCAATGAACTAGAAGACATGAAAGTTGCAGTACCTCTTGCAACCATGGCGGATTACAGCTTCCGTATGATGATGCGCGCATTAAATGTTGATGTGAGTAAGATTACTGTTGTTGACCAGAACCCTGCTGATGCAGCGGTATCTCTCTCTGAAGGCAACGTAGCAATGGCTTGTGTCTTCGGTGGTGACTCTACTGCTAAAGCAATGGAAGTTGGTAAAGCACTAATGACGCCTGAGCAAAAAGAAGAAGCTGGAATCATCAGTTTTGACGTAGTTTCTGTGAGCGAGAAATTCGCGCAGGAAAATCCAGAAGCAGTTCGTACTTTCCTTGAAGTCACTCACAAAGCCAATGCAGACTTTGCAGCGGATCAATCTAAGATTGATGTAATCGCTAAAGATGCTGGTCTGTCTGTAGAAGCGACTGAGCAGCAAATGGCAGGATTCATCTTCCCAACGGCTGAGCAGCAGGTAAATGAGTACTTCAATGCTGATGGTTTAGCAGCCGCGGCAATTAAAGTTGTTGGTAATGCTTTCGCAACGGAAGAAAACCCAGCTTTAGAAGACTACAGCGTCGCTATTGACACCTCATTCCTAAAGTAAAAAATTGAGCGGGTAATTTACTCGCTTTTTTCATTGTTTTAGGTAAGTTAATGGCAGACGGCGTGCAAATTTCGTCTGCCATTTTTGTTTCAACTCTGGTCATTATCGTTAGCTAAGTAACACCTCAAAGCCGACTATAGCGTAGTATGGCTTAGTATTATTTGAACAATAGATTTTCTGTCTAAAGATAATTCACCAGCTCTCTGTATTAGTAGGTGATGTTTATGAGTGATTTGGTCGCTGATAACGTAAATATGATTTTCACTACCCCAACGGGTGACTCTGTTCATGCTTTGAAAGATGTTAGCTTCACACTTAAAAAAGGCGAGCTTTTATCGGTTCTTGGTCCCTCTGGTTGTGGCAAAACCACAATGCTCAATATTATCGCTGGGTTTATTCACCCGACATCTGGCAGCCTGCAACTGGGCGGTGAAGAGATAGAAGGCCCGGGCGTTAATCGTGGCATGGTCTTTCAACAAGGTGCGTTATTCGAATGGCTGACGGTTGCTGAAAACGTGAACTTTGGTCTGCGCATGAAAAACGCAGATAAAGATGAGACAGCCAAAAAAGTAGAAGAATGGTTGGATATTGTGGGGCTACAAGGCTTTGGCAATACACCAACCTATCAGCTATCTGGTGGCATGCAGCAGCGTGTTGCACTGGCTCGTTGTCTGATCAATGATCCTGACTTGATTTTGATGGATGAGCCTCTGGGTGCTTTGGATGCCTTAACCAGAGAAAAAATGCAGAGCCTTGTATTGAAAATCTGGAAAGAAACAGGCAAAACTATCATGATTATCACGCACTCGGTAGAGGAAGCACTACTATTGGGTGAGCGTTTATTTGTAATGGCACCACGACCGGGCAGGTTACATAAAGAATATCGGCTGGATTTTGCAGAACAGGGATTAACCCAAGACTTACGTGAAATTAAGCAAACCGATGCCTTTGCTGAAACGCGAGAAGAGATTTTGACAATGATCTGGAATATGGAAGAAGAAATCATGGGCAAGACTTAACTGTCTTTGCAATCATGGAGTATTTACTAAGATATTCAAAAATATAATAAGCAAAGTCTGAGAGAGAGATATGATTATTGGTTCGTTATTTATAATATTGATTGCTACCTTAATTTGGTCGATTATATATGGGCGAAAATTAATTCGCACCGAAAGAAACGATGCAGTGTTTGGTAACCCCAGCAGAGCTGAAGGCGGCTGGCACTGGATTATCGCTGGTGTTTCCAGCATTTTATTGGTTTGGTTTTTCTTTTCTTGGGATGCTGCACGAGCGTACTTCCCAAAAGCGGCGAATGAGCTATGTCAGGTTGCAAAGCTGACCAGCGCGACTAACCCAATCCGAACGACATTTCCATTTGAAGACCGACTGCTACAAGGCACCGAGCTTTTAGAGCGTGACTATGGACAGTTAGATAGTTTGCAAGCCAGTGTTTCGGTCTCCGATTTATCGGATGCTGATAAAGCTGAGCTAACCGCGCTTGTGGAAGAACTTAGAGATACTCTCGCTTCTCAAGCAGATTCCAGTCAGCTAGACCCTGCTTTACCAGCTAAGTTTGACGCGATTGCAGATGACATTAATGCATTGTCAGCGAAATTAGAACAGACAGACTATCCGGGCCCAGCAGACTCGTACATTATGGAAAAAGCGTTAGCTCAGCCAAAATGGGGTGAAACTCGAACGGAAATTCCGACCATACCATTGACAGATCGCGGCAGAAAATTTGAAGCGGCCGCTGCAGAAATGGCGGAAATCTCAAAAGCCTATCGTGGCATTAAAAATGAAGGCGGTGCTTGGGAGAGTCGTTTAAACAGCATTAGTGGTAAATTAGAAGCTTTGAAAGTTCGTGAGTCAGAAGAAGAGCTACAGATACTGGTTAAGCAGCTAAACAAAGTATTTAAGCGTATTGATAATGGCAAAGTATTCCCACCAGAGTTTACCAACAAAGTTGAAGCTGCCTTAGAGAATTTTGACGATGTGCAGAAAAGTGAGCAAGGTTCATTACGCTTGATAGACATTTTCGCAATGCCCGGTGGTGAGATTCGCGCTGGCAATAATGCTTGTTCAGAGCAAGGTTCAGGCCGTTGGTTGCCAAAGCCATCAGACACTTTGAAAACCTTCGCTAGGTTGGCAAATCCGAATGAAGGCTATAAAGGCACGCCTCTACTTTGGTACAAGATGAAGCCGTTATCTGAAATGGTAGATTTTGTTGTGCCAGACATGGTTGCTGATTTAATACCTGGTGCGTATCCACGCCACGATACGAACGGCAATATCGAGCTGAACTTTAAAAGCAAAGTGCTAAATATCGCCTCTGGTAATTTTTCATCGCCATCAATTCCAGTGCCTATGGGGCATGTCTGGGACTCTATCGTTCGGGTATTGGTCGGACTGTTCTTCGGTATATTACTGGGCGTGCCATTAGGTCTATTCATGGGACTGTCTCGTTTTGCTAAAGGTTTCTTTGATCCGCTAATTGAGATGTATCGACCTATACCACCGTTGGCATGGGCACCACTGATCTTAACCATTTTTGGTATTGGCGATGATGGTAAGATATTCTTACTGTTTATGGTTGCTTTCGCTATCATGGTGATCTCTGCTCGTACTGGTGCAACAGGTACGCAGCTCTCAAAGATTCACGCAGCGCATTCATTGGGCGCCAGTAAGCGCCAGATTACCAGACAGGTAATATTGCCAAACTCTTTGCCTGAGATTTTGACTGGTATTCGTATTGCCATTGGTGTTTGTTGGGGTACTTTGGTTGCCGCAGAAATGCTAGCAGGTACCACCGGGATCGGCTTTGTAGAAAACGTAGCAAGAAAACAGTCAGACTATGAAATCATCTGGATGACTATTCTATTGCTAGGCCTACTCGGATTGTTATTCGATTTGGGTATGCGTTGGGTGATTGCTAAAACAATCCCTTGGCGTGGAAAAGGTTAATCTCATAGATTAACCGGATCTAAAAAAACCCAGCCTAGGCTGGGTTTTTTTAGATAACTGGAATAAATGAAGTAATTGTATCTATTCCTGAAACTTTCGAACTCTGCTTAACGCAAAATTTAAGACTTAGTCATCTAAAGGGATGCGGATTTTCTGACCGGAGTAAATTAAATCTGGATCCTTAATAACTTCTTTATTTGCCTCAAATATTTCAGGATGACGGTTGCCATCACCAAGATGCTTGCTGGCTAAAGCCCATAAAGTGTCACCGCTTTCAACGACATGGTAAAAAACTTTACCTTCTTCAGCAGGGGCTGATAGTGCTTCCGCATTGACTTTCTTGATACCAAAAATATTTCCAGCCATTAACACAGCTTTTTCAAAAGCAGATCGGTCTTCGGTTTTACCGGAAATTTTCGCTTCACCGTCTACGACCTCAACTTTTAATCCCTCAATGCCAGGATTGTCTTTTTCAATATGTGCCTGAATTTTTTCGCTAGGATCTTCATCACTACCAAATATTTTTTTGCCTAAGTTAGAAGCAAAATCGAATAACCCCATTATGGTCTCCAAGATAAATTAACGGATTTAGGCGAGATATACTATCAGAAGCCAGCATTCTTGACTATGTGATCTATTTCGGTATTTGTTAGGGTCTGTTTATGATAAGTGGAATTTTAGAGTGAAAGAGCTTGCCATACTGACTTTGAGTTGCTGCGATGGGGATATTCGCCAGTTGTAACATATGCCATGCCATAGCCTGATTACTGCTAACAATAGGTATTCCCAAGGTCGCTTCTGTCCTAGCGATAATATTAGCAACTCTTAAATTGGTGCATGAGACAAAAATGGCATCGCAATCACTTGCTGCTGCAACCTTGTATATGCCTTCGGTTAAAGAGTCTTCTGAGATTTTCGCTACCACAGAATCGGCAATTTCATTAAAAGAGCCTTCACTGGTGATTTCAAAACCATCTTGTTCAAGGCACTGTGTGATCTGGGCGCAAACTTGCGGTATATATGGCGAGACGAAACCTATTCTCTTGACGGATAACGCATGTAGTGCCGCTTTTGTCGCAGAGATTGGATTGGTAACTTTGGTATTGGGGTGTAACTGCTGGACTAAATTGGTCACCTTAGTCTCACCGATGACTGCAGAGGCAGAAGTGCAGCCATAAGCGATGACGTCGAATCTCATATCTTCTGGAAATAAGTTTAGCGAATTGTGAATGGCGTACTGCATTTGCGACAAGGTTTCAGCAGTAACCTCAGCGCCAGAAGGTATGCGGCTATGGTAGACGGCAATCCCTTGGCGAGGTAGGAATTGGGTAAACTCTGTCTCTATTACCTCATCTGTTTGCAGCACTACTACGCCAAATTTAGCCAGACTGCCAACGCCATTATCAGTGCTAAAAGGTAAAGTAATCATCAATATTGTTTCCGAAAATAAAGCGTAAATAAGTTATAAGATTGGCAGTTCGCTAGGAGCGCGTTGACTTAGATATTCAGCGGAATCTGCATGAACAACCAGATTCTCTTCATGAACCATTATCTTGCCCTCGGTTATCGACATGCTCGGCTCTAATGTGAGCACCATGTTTTCCTCTATAACTGTTTGATCACTGAGCATATTTGAAGGCCACTCAGTCAGCTGCATACCTAGGCCGTGCCCCATTCTCCCCACGCCGCCAGAACCTCCACCTGCTTCTTCTATTACTGCCTGCATTGCCTGAAATACCTGAGCACAGGTATTTCCCGGTTTAATAGCAGCAAAGCCGGCATCTGTAGCTTTATGCAGGGTAATATAAGCACGCTTAGCGGCATCACTGGCGTGCTCAAAGGCAAAGTTGCGATCAAAATCACAGTAATAACCATCAAATACCGCTCCAGTATCCAGCATTAGCACATCCCCAGCCGCTAATGGAGTTGGCTGGGGTGGTGAAATAACATCTCCATAACCCCCTTGGTCAGCCCCCCCAACAAGATACGGTACATCATCAGCACCATTTTGAAGCATCGCGATTTTAAAAGCTCGGAAAGCTTCATCTAGCGGCTGACCGATATGAAACAGCTGCTTTGCTTGAGCAAAAGTAGTAGAGGTGATAGTGCAGATATGCCTAAGTTTGGCAATTTCAGCAGCAGATTTCACCATTCTCAACTGGCGGATAATGGGAGTGCAGTTTTGCCACTGACAATTAGACAGTAGTGCTTGCAAGCGCTCCAAGTCCTCTAAAGGCATGCGTATGGTTGACTCCGCCCCTTTGGTCAGGCCGATCTTGGCGTTTTTGCTGTTCCTTTGCAGTAACTCACGAATCGTTTCGGTGAGTAGGCTGACGCCCTCATCTTCTGGCTGAGGTGAAGACCAAGTGCGGATATCGCTAATCCAAGTCTTACGCATGATTTCCTCACCAATCCCGGGAATCACAGCGACAGGATTACCGTGCGCAGGTAATAATAGAAACCAAGGTCGGGTGGGACTCTGCCAAAACAATGTTAGAAAACCCGAGAAATAACGAATCTCTGCCTCAGTAGTGAGCAGAAGCAAATCAAATCCCTGCTGCTTCATTAGCGCCTGTGCATTCGCAAGCCGTTGCTCAAACTCGGCAGTAGAAAAACCACGTTCCGGCTGTACTGCATGTGCTGTAGTAGTCATAATTATATCAGTTTTCTGCCTTAGAATATTTACAATGTTATGGTCGTTAGATTAGCTTGCGACTTAGCTTGAGCAACATATCAATGCAGCTTTGCATCTGTAAGATGCTAACGTACTCATTGGGTTTATGAGCTTGGGCAATAGAGCCAGGGCCACAAACCACGGAATGTATACCTAGACTTTGAAATAACCCAGCCTCGGTGCCAAAGGCAACGAAATCCGCTTGATCTTGGCCAGTTAACTCACACAAAATCTCTTTGGCTTGATTCTCAGTCGTTGGTTCTAAACCAATCACCTCTGCTAAGGCTTCGGTACTGATATCGGCACGTTTAGAAACCGCTTTCATCGCTGGCAATAACTCAGTATCGCTATAGTTTTGAATGTGATCTTTGACAAAGCTAACATCGCCTGCCTGTATTGGGCGCATTTCCCAATCAACAGTGCACTCCCAAGGGATAATATTATGAGCAGTTCCACCATCAATTTGACCGACCTGTAGCGTGGTCCACGGTGGCTCAAAGCGATTACCTGCTGGGGCTGTGTCTTTTAAAGTCTGTTGCAGTGTCATAAGCTCACTAATGTAGCGTACCGCATACTCCACAGCATTTACTCCAGCTCTTGGCTCTGAGCCATGACCAGCCAATCCGGTAAAAGTGGTGGTATATTTACAGCAACCTTTATGTCCCTCGATAACCCGCATTTCAGTAGGCTCACCGATAATCGCGACGGCAGGTAGATGCTTCCAACTCTTCATCTGCTCAACCAGATTGGCGGCTCCTAAACATCCGGTTTCCTCATCATAAGATAAGCAGAAATGAATTGGACGAACCAAATCTAGCTTGGCATAGAAAGGAGCAACCGCCATTGCTGCGGCTATAAAGCCTTTCATGTCACAACTGCCGCGACCATATAGGGCATCGTTCTCACTATGCATTTGAAATGGATCAGTAGACCAATTCTGCCCTTCTACAGGAACGACATCAGTATGGCCAGAGAGCATGATGCCACCGCCAATATCTGGCCCTAGTGTGGCGAACAAATTGGCTTTGCTACCAGTCTCATCGTGAACCAGTGTCACCCGAGCGCCTAAGTTTTTGAAATAAGTTTCGGCGTAATGAATTAAGTCGAGATTGCTATCTGAGGAGACTGTTGGAAAAGCAATGAGTTTGGCCAAAATTTGCTGGGTGAGCGCTAAAATAGCGCTAGGGTCAGTTTTTATATCGTTCTCTTGCGGTGTATCTGGTATTACTGTCATTGGTTATATTTATCAGGGTAATTGGCGTTCTATACTAGCACCAAAAACCAAGGAAACCTAACTACTAGAGGCACTTAGCTACCTCGCAACAGCAGTGCTTTGGCACTAGCAAAAACTATTGTAAAAGTTGATTTCCAGCACAGCTAAACCTTAGGTATCGGTTTTATGGCCTCATCAATTATCTCTATCAACTCCTCTGCCTGTGAGCTAACAATCGTTTGGGCATCTTCCAGCCCTTTATTGTAGTAATGAACCCCAAAATTCTCAGCCAGAAAGTCAATGAGAAACTCCGCTTCAAACTGCCCCAAATCCTGTGCTAACTCGGCTTCGAAATACTGCTGTAATTGATTAATCAAATGATTTTTTTGATCGGAAGATAATGTAATCATAGCTCTATAGGTGAAATTGAAAAATAAAATGAAGTATTTCAAACAATATAAACGGATTTCATCGAATTATCGAGCACAGATTTCTATATATTTTATTCACAGTTTAGTAACAGTTTGCTGCTATATTATGAAAGCAAATAAAATATCATTTCAAGGAGAGTTGAATGTGTGATCTAAAAGGCTGTGGCGAAGAGTCATTGTTACCACCAATAGAAGTAACCCCAGTACAACGGAGAAAGTTCTTACAAGGTTTAGCCAGTCTGCCCTTAGCAACTGTCCTGTGCTATCCGGATTTAGCTAGTGCCGCAGCTAATACCACTTCTAATGTGACGATCAAATTAGACAGTGGGACAGAAGTAACAGCAGCAATCGCTATGCCGGATGATGTCTCTGAGGCTCCCTGTGTCATGCTCATCCATGAATGGTGGGGCTTGAACGATCAAATAAAATCGGTTGCAGCTGATCTTGCAAAACAGGGATATATAGCCCTAGCAGTTGATCTTTATAATGGCGCAGAGGCAGCTACAACGCAAGATGGCGCCAAAGCCCTAATGGGTAAAGTAGACAAGGCAGTGGCTACAGAAACCTTGGTTAAGTGGGTGGATTACCTTCGGACTCACAAAAACAGCAATGGCAAAGTGGCTAGTATGGGCTGGTGCTTTGGTGGAGGTTGGTCGCTAAATGCTTCGGTAGCCACACCTGTTGATGCCACGGTTATCTATTATGGCAACGTTACGCAACCAGCTGAGCAACTGAAGAATCTTAAAGGTCCAGTGCTGGGACACTTTGGTAAGTTAGATACATTTATCAATCAAGAGATGGTAGATGGATTTGAGAAAGAGATGAAGTTGGCTGAGAAAGCAGATCAATTACAAATTCATTGGTATGAGGCTAATCATGCATTCGCTAACCCAACTGGCGCACGCTATGATGAAAAAAATGCAGCCACTGCATGGCAGAGAACAATAGACTTTTTAGCGGCGAATATGGGTTAAATTATTTTCTGGCAGCTAAGGGCTTATGCTTTACTAAACAGTTTTCATAGATAACTCACTATGAAAACTGCTGTCTAAGAGAACATAAGCCCGTTAGTTCCCATGCGTACGATATGAGAATCTATACTATCTTACTGGGGTAAAACACTATGTGCATCAGCTGTTAGGTCTTCCTCAGTAATGCGCCAACCATCATCGGTTTTAACAAGCTTTCCTGTCCAATGAACGAAGTGGATTTCCGGCCCTTGATGGTCGCTAAAGTGAGTGGCAGTAATCTTTCCAGATACTGTGGCATGCTTTGGGTCGTCAAATTTGACATTTAAGGTATCAAGTTGGTGATGACTCTTGGTGAATTTGGATAAAGCAAATCCCTTTTTTACGATCGCCGCACGCATATCTGGGCCGCGCAAGTCGGGCTGGTCTGCCAAAAATTTGCATTCCTCGCCAGGGCAAACAATCGATGCTTGGACAAAATTCAATCGCGAGACTAGATCTTTACCCCAGCACTTATTCCAGATCTCCATACCACCTTCCATGTCGCCAGAGCCGATCTTGTCGATTCCATGTGGGAAACAGGAAACGTGATTGACTACCTCAGCATAAGTATCAGCGTACCCTTCAAAAGGGGCATCATCGGCTAGTGCGAAAGGCGTTATGAGTAAGGGGATGAGTGCAAGTAATTTTTTCATTTTCAATATTCCTCGTTTTTCATTTGGTAGTAAGTCTTTATCAAGTTCAAACTATAAAACAAGATGTACTTCTATGCAACAAATTGTATCAAAAAATAGTAAGCAGTTTGCAACTATGTGTTTTTCCATTAAAGTCACGGATATGGAAAAACGACCAGACCCAAGATTAGACATAACACGAACGATGGCACTTGAGGCAGCCTTAATACTGCTACAAGATAAGGGTATTCTTGCGGTTAATCATGGTGGAGTTAGTCGAGAGACAGGGATATCGCGCAGCACACTCTACCGTCACTGGCCTAAACTCGAAGACCTTCGTCACGCTACCTTCGCATGTGCTGCGACGAGCCCCAAATATCCACCGCTCACAAAAGGCCCCTTGAAAACGGATCTCATTTGGATTATCGGGAAGTTGATGACTGCGTTAAATGATACACCTTGGGGCAAAATTTCGCCCCAGATGGTCGCTATGGCAGCGACAGAAGATCAGGTTCGCGATCTTATGAGCCAATGGATGGAATCTCGTAGTGCTGCTGTTGAAGCTGTCTTTAAAGCGGCCGATATTCGAGGCGAATTAAAAAAAGATGCCCCTGTTCAACAATTAGTTGAAATGGCGATCGCAATCCCATACTTCAGAAAACTGGTTTCCGGACAACCGCTCGATTCCGAGTGGATACAGTCTCATATAGATATGATTTGCACACTGGCAACGGAATAACCAGACATGATTGGCAGCTCATAGAATCATTATTTTTTGTAAAAAACCCATTTTTAATACAACCACTTTACGGCCGTGGGAGAGTAATTACTGATCATACTAATTTGCTATACTCACCCTACTGCCTAGCTCAGTAAAATAATATCAAATAACAAATTATTCGATGCGAACATTTCCAAAAAACACCCACTTTATTTATCCATGGCGAACTTATCAACAACGTGTGTTAGATGAACTCTCAACGCATCTGTCTGATAAGCATTTACACATTGTGGCCCCACCTGGGTCTGGAAAAACAGTCCTTGGGCTTGAAGTGGCGTTACGTTTAAATCAACCCACACTTGTTTTAGCACCGACTCTGGCTATTAGGAATCAATGGGTACAGCGTTTTTGTGAGCTGTTTTTACAGACTGGCACGGTACCAAATTGGATCACTACTGATATTAAAAAGCCTTGCTTTTTGACAGCATCTACCTATCAAAGCCTACATGCATCCAGTCAGCACTACAGGAGTAGTGCAAGCGATGAAGAACTGTTTTCAGATGACGAACATATAATTATCCCTGAAGCAGAATCTACAGAAAAGCTAACAGCATTAATCAAAGGGCTGCAAGATCAAGGGATAAAAACGATTGTGGTAGATGAGGCTCATCATCTGCAAAAAGAGTGGTGGCAAACGCTGATTCAAGTCAAAGATGCGTTAGATGCTACTATTATAGGGCTTACAGCTACCCCGCCTTATGATGTTTCTGGTTCAGAGTGGC
Organism: uncultured Gammaproteobacteria bacterium; assembly: GCA_929200405.1. Taxonomy (GTDB): domain Bacteria; phylum Pseudomonadota; class Gammaproteobacteria; order Cardiobacteriales; family CAKMZF01; genus CAKMZF01. The sequence goes on from CAKMZF010000064.1 coordinate 12,680, forward strand.
AGCGATATATTAGTTTAAATGGCCCCATAGATACTGAAATTACGGTTCCCGAGTTAGTTCAAACCGGAGATTTGTGCCCACATCAAGATTATATCTATTTGACGCTGCCTTCTGATGACGAACAGAGAGAAATCTCTGAATTTCACTCAAATGTTGAACATGTGTTTCAGAAAATTTCAGCGGATACTCAGCTTCAACAGACTATGTTGAGTCATCCCATTTGGCTAGAACCTGAGGCTGATCTAGAGTGGGTTTATGGGGAGTTTGATTGCTTTGCGGCAATGCTGATTTATCTCAATAATGCAGGGTTCGATATACCAACCACTCATATTCAGATAATCGGTGATAAAAGAGCGAATATTCCGATATTTGATTATCGTTGGGCAGAAAAATTATTAAACTTCTACCTCTACAGTAATGATGCGCACTTTGTTGGTAAAGAATCACATCAAAAAAGCATTGAAAATCTGCTGCGACGTTACGGTGTTATTGAGCACAAAAAGATTCATTTTGGTGAAAATGCAAAAATTACCAAGACCTTAAAGCATAGTATTAGAAAGTTGGATGCTATTAATAACATTGTTAAGGCAGAGCAACAGGCACTGCAAGAGGATTTGCGGCAGGTCATACTAACCGATTATATTCGCAAAGAATATCTAGTAGATGGCTCGACTAATGATATTCCTCTCACAAAAATAGGTGTGCTTTCTATCTTTGAGAATCTTCGCCGAAACAGTATAAAGATTAGCGATACTAAATTGGCGGTGCTAACTGGCTCCATAGTGATTATTCCTCGCCAATCTCTCGCGGCATTATCAATGCTAGCTAACCAAAAAAATATTCACGATATCACAGCTGAACCGCTAAGCTATGATGGCGATTATGTCTTGCTAAAGCAGACTGAACAGCTCACACGTGTTGTTGTAGAGCTAATTACCCAACTATTTGAGCAGGGAGATATAAGAGTACTGGTGGGGACGAAAGCCCTATTAGGTGAAGGTTGGGATGCGCCTGCCATCAACTCACTTATCTTAGCGAGTTTTGTGGGGTCGTATGTTCTCTCGAATCAAATGCGCGGCAGAGCCATTCGCACCGCAAAAGACAGGCCAGATAAAGCGAGCAATATTTGGCATATTGTCAGCATAGATCAATATGCTGAATTTGGGGGTGAAGATATGGCGCTCATGGCTAGGCGCTTTCGCAGCTTTGTCGGAGTGTCATCAGACACTGCATCCCAAGATGCAGACTTATCGGAAAATAGTAGTGTTATCCAAAATGGTATCAAGCGGATGAACCTGCCTGCTATCGCTAGGAACACCAGTTCAGAAGAGTTGGTCTTGATTATAGATAAGTCTAATCAGCAAACCTTAGCTGCGGCAAGAGATAGGGCAAGACTACAAAATCGATGGCAAGAGGCAGTGGCTTCTGGGACATCATTAATAGAAGGCATCGAAGTGCCGTGGCATGGAGGGGATGATTATCAGGCGGCCACTAGAGTAAGGTTTAATCGCACAATTGCCTATATAGCTAGTACAACCTTTTCTGCTTATCTAACTTTTGGTTCGGAGTCTCTACAATTTCTTATTTCCAGGCTATTGCAGAAGCGAAGCTTAGAAGGGTTTGATTTTTATTTGTCATCTCTCGGTTGGATGGGACTATTGTTTTGTGGTTACTTCTCTATTCGCTACGCCAAGCTCTATATCAAACATCGCGATATCGCTAAGGACATCAACAATATAGCAGTCTCACTTATAGAGACCCTACGCAAAGCTGGTGTTATCACAACACCATTGCCCAACCCAACGGTTAAATCGACCCTTGATACACGGGGCATGGTGCAATGCTATCTATTCAATGCATCTACCTATGAAAAATCTGTATTTACAAATGCGATGATTGAAATCGTTATGCCAATACAGAACCCCAGATATGTGATCACTAGAAAAAGTAATTTGTTCGACCTGTTTAGTCAGAAAGACTATCATGCGGTGCCTGAAATTTTGGGACAAAATAAAAGACTTGCTG
>CAKMZF010000065.1:0-10109 GCA_929200405.1 uncultured Gammaproteobacteria bacterium
CCAACAAGGAAGAGCGCGCATTTTAGTGATTACTCACTCAACGTCAACTCTTTTCCGAATCTTTTTTTCCTTTTCAAACTAACTGCTTGTCTTTGTACACTTTATAGAATCATTCATGTCACCTTTTTCCGCGAATTTCTCTGGCCACCAACCTAACAACAGCCTTCCTTTAGGTTTGCATACTGTTATTGCTAAAGAAATAGCCAATCGATTATTAGAGATAAATTTACCCAATAAGGTTTCTGCGCTTGAACATGGGGATTTGGTATCTGTTTTTCACTATGTACCTATATCGCACCAACCTGCTAGAGTTATTCAGTCTAAATCTTTGACAACAGAGAGTCACGACAGATTAACCCAGAGGCTATGGAAATTTTTTAGCTCCTCTCCAACTCAGAGCGATCATGGTTTCTTGGACAATCAAAAAACCAATAATTTTGATTATGTTGTCAGCCAACTTCGCTATCATCAATGCAATCCCACCCAATTAAGTCAGCAATATTTCTCTAAGTTAAAGCTGGGTGGTTTTTTGATTGGTGCCTGTTTTGGTCCAGATACTTTAGTTGAATGCCGGCAGGCTTGGCAAGCTTGTGGCATTACGTTAATTCCCGATAATATTCCTGACATGCATGATGTCGGTGATTTATTGCTAGGCAATGGTTTTAGCGATCCGGTAGTAGATAGCGAAACTTTCAGTATTCCTTATGATAATGCTGACATGCTGCTCGCCGATCTTTCCGCATTTCACGAAACCAATTGGTTGCCTCGCCATTCTGAGAGACAGGGATTATTAACACCTAAGCTGTGGCGCTCTTTTAAAGAAGCATTGAATGCAATTCTCTCCAAGAAATCTACTATCAGTTTTGAAATTGTCTTTTTTCATGGTTGGAAAACAGAGCAACCTTTTAAACAAAAATCTAATAGTGCTGGAGAGATCAACATTCCTCTGCATTTAAGCGGACTAAAATAATGTCACAATTATCCAGAATAGAAAAATCCAGTTATTTAGTTGGTGGCGCTGTCCGCGATAAGCTGCTCGGCCTTTCTCCCAAAGATTTAGATTGGGTGGTCGTCGGCATCACTCCCCAAGAGATGGTGCGCGCTGGCTTCATTGCTGTAGGACAAGATTTTCCAGTTTTTCTTCACCCTCACAGTCGCGAGGAATATGCTTTGGCGCGCACCGAGAGAAAATCCGGACATGGCTATAAGGGCTTTGAGTTTTATGCTGCTACTGATGTAACGTTAGAGTCGGATCTGCTACGTCGAGACTTGACTATTAATGCCATTGCAGAGGATCACTACGGAACATTGCGTGACCCTTTTAATGGCGAGTCTGATTTGCAACAAAGAATTTTGCGCCATGTCTCTGATGCTTTTGCAGAAGACCCTTTAAGAGTCTTTCGCGCAGCAAGGTTTGCGGCACAGCTTTCTTACTTTGGCTTTACTATTGCTAAAGAGACTTGCGCATTAATGGCAGACATTGTAAAAAGCAATGAATTGGCTCATTTAGTCGGTGAGCGCGTATGGCAGGAGACCGCTAAAGCACTTAACTCTAATAATCCCAGACAGTTTTTTGAAGTTTTACAGCCATTGGGCGGACTTAAGCATTGGTTTCCGGAAGTCGATCAGCTATTTGGTGTTCCACAACGAGCGGACTATCATCCCGAGGTTGATACTGGATTACACACTTTATTATGTTTAGACAAGATCACTGAAAAAACTGACAATTTAGATACGCGCTATGCCGTACTTTGTCATGATCTAGGCAAGGGAATCACTCCCGCAGATATACTGCCCTCTCATAAGGGTCATGAAAAAAGCGGCATTCCATTAGTCAAAAGATTAAATGACCGCCTCAAAGTGCCTAAAACTGCTCAAAAACTGGCGGAGAAAGTCTGTGAGTTTCACCTGCATATTCATCGTGCCTTTGAATTAAAGCCCTCCACACTTCTAAAGCTCTTTTACCAAACTGATGCTTTTCGCAATCCCGATAGATTCGCAACGCTATTATTGGCTTGCGAAGCGGACGCACAAGGCCGGACAAATTTTGAAAACAGACCCTATCCTCAGCGACAGTATTGCCTAGATGCCCTTCAAGCTGCTCTTGAAGTCAAAACCAGCCAACTGCAAATAAAACAAAAGCCTAACAAAGCCCAAGGCCTTGTCATACGAGAGGCTTTGGATCAAGCGCGAGTGAAAGCTATAAAAACAGTTCAAAGCAGACATACAACCACGTAACTCAGCAGCTCTTTGTTTCTGCTTATCTAGAACTGCGAAATTTCAAAATACTTTTAATCAGCAATATGATAGCTTTTACAGTAAATTTATTTTACGCTTTGAGTAATCGATATGAACGCTTATTTACCAAACCGCATTATATGCTTAACTGAAGAGACCACCGAAACTATTTATATGCTTGGTGAGCAAGATAGAATTGTCGGAATTTCAGGTTTTACCGTCCGTCCACCAGAAGCGCGTAAAGAAAAACCGAAGGTTTCAGCTTTCACCTCTGCGAAAATTGACAAAATACTAGACCTAAAACCCGATTTAGTTCTCGGCTTCTCAGATTTGCAAGCGGATATTGCCGCAGAGCTAATTCGCTCTGGCATAGATGTTTATATCTTTAACCAACGCTCAGTAGCTGGGATTTTACAAATGATTACTACCGTTGGGTCGCTGGTAGGTCAGTCAAATAAAGCTTGTGCATGGGTAGCTTCTATAGAAACCAAAATCTCTCGACTTAAAAAATCGACTCCGGACTCTAAACCTGTGATTTATTTTGAGGAATGGGATGAACCAAATATCAGCGGCATACAATGGGTCGCAGAGTTAATTGAAATTGCTGGTGGCATAGATTGCTTTCCAGAGCTTAGCAATGAGTCACTGGCCAAAGACAGAATTATTGCAGAACCAATGGAAGTGGTTAAGCGCAATCCTGATATTATTGTTGGCTCTTGGTGCGGCAAAAAATTTCGCCCAGATCATGTCGCAGCAAGGCCGCACTGGAATGAAATTAAGGCTGTTCAAAACCAACAACTACATGAAATTAAATCTCCCAATATATTACAACCCGGACCCGCCGCACTGACGGATGGCTTAGATCAACTGTGTGAGATTATTGACCAATGGCAGATAGATCATACCAACCAGCCACACAGAACCCTTAAGAAAAAAGATAGCAGTCCATTTTCCATACGAATATTTATGGAGCGAGATAGCGATGCCGTTATTCAACTCTGGCAAGAATGCCAGTTAACTGTGCCATGGAATGACCCTCAAAAGGATATCCAGCGCAAACTAAATAAAGACTCAGCGCTTTTTTTAATCGGAGAAATTAATGGCGAAGTAGTCGCATCATTAATGGGAGGCTATGACGGTCATCGCGGCTGGATAAATTACCTAGCAGTTGCGCCAAAGCATCAGAAAAATGGCTATGCAAAAAAACTCATTGCCTATTTTGAGCATCAGCTCGCCCAGCAGGGCTGTCCTAAAATCAACCTACAAATTCGAGACACCAATATTGAAGTGCAGAAGTTTTATCAAAGCCTTGGCTATGAGACAGAAAAAAGTGTTAGCATGGGGAAACGATTAATTACAGACAATTAACTTATACACCGCCTATGCTCTCGCAACAACAAAAGCTCAGTTACCAAGAAAATGGTTTTCTTATCTTAGAAAACTTCAAGTCTATTGCGGATTGCCAACAATTAAAACAGACCGCTAATACTATTGTTGAAAACTTTATCCCAGAAAATTATTCGATCTTTAGCGCCACGGATAGACAAGCAAGATCAGATGACTATTGGATTACCTCAGGCGATAAAATTCGCTGCTTCTTTGAAGAAGAGGCATTTGACGACAATCACAATTTGATCGTCGATAAAAACTTCGCCGTTAATAAACTAGGTCATGCCATGCACGAGCTTGACCCAATCTTCCGTGGCTTTTCTGCTGATGAAAGACTGCATACCATCGCCACTGACATCGGCATGGTTCAGCCGCATGTCTTGCAATCTATGTATATATTCAAACAACCCAGAATAGGCGGTGAAGTTCGCTGCCATCAGGATTCTACATTTCTATATACCGACCCCATGAGTGTAATAGGATTTTGGTTCGCCATAGAGGATGCCAGCATTGAAAATGGTTGTTTATGGGGCATCCCTGGCGGACACAAAGGACCACTCACCGAATTAGCAAAAAGACAGCCAAGCGGTAATGCTATCACCATAAAAAAATTGGCCGATCCCGAGTGGGATACCAAAGCAATGATTCCTCTTGAAGTCAAAGCAGGCACTTTAATCATGTTTTCTGGAAAATTTCCACATATGAGTGAAGCCAATAGATCAAACAAAACGCGCCATGCCTACACACTGCACGTTGTTGATGGCAATTGCCACTATCCACACTTCAACTGGTTACAAAGACAAGACAACACTGTAGGACCAACTTTTACTCAACTCAACAGCCTTCTTTAATATACGCATGCCCAATATCAAATTGCAGTACGCTGATTTAACCTTGGATCGTTGCGACCAATACCGCACCGATCAATATAAACTACAACAGCTTTGGCGACAGCAAAGCACAAGATTTTGCGTCATGCAAAATCAGCACACCCTTATCCTTTCAGAAAACCCAAATAGCGCTCAAGTCGCACTGCTCGCCAGAGATACATTTAAAGAACTCATCCCAAAAGAGCTACCTAGCAGAGATCTTGTATTTCTAGGCATAGCTAAAAATGGGTCCGCCTTTTTTGGACTCTTGGTCGATGACGATTCCGTCAAGCAAATTCTGTCGATAAATTCTGATTATCAATTTATCGACATTCGCCAAGTCGGTAACTTGCTAGACTACACAACTGCCTCTTTAGCAGCCTATGCCAGAGGTATTTTTTATTGGCAGCAACAGAATCCATTTTGCAATCGCTGTGGCTCCACACGACAGCTCATACATGGCGGACATAGTCTCAAATGTACAAACCAAGACTGCCAACATCTGCTCTTTCCCAGAATAGAGCCTGCTGTGATTATGCTCATTGAAAGCCAAGACAAAGACGGCAAACCTATATGCCTATTAGGACGCAGTGCAAATTGGCCCACAGGAACCTACTCCACTTTGGCAGGTTTTGTGGAAATTGGAGAATCTTTAGAAGATGCGGTGCGCCGCGAAAGCTACGAAGAGGCTGGCATCCGAATAGGAGAAGTGAAGTACATTGCTGCACAACCCTGGCCATTCCCATCATCCATCATGCTTGGATTTAGGGCAAAGGCACTCACAACTGAGTTAAAGCTAGACCCAAATGAAATTGAAGATGCACAATGGTTCACACTTGAACAAATACTGCAATTTGGCACATGGGGCGATAACATGCATAGCGGCTATAAAATGCCCAGAACTGATTCAATCGCTAGGTACCTAATAGACCTATGGATTTCCGAGCAAAGAACGGAAATCTAATGGTCTAATTTAACGATCAATAAGCCAATTAAAATAAAGCCAAATTAATTGAATTAAGATCTGCTGGAGTTAATACTCCTGCTGTTTGTTTGACTGCTAATATGCTGAGCAAATAATTTTGCCTCGCTACGATAAAATCTGTCTCACTAGTACGCAGTTGACTCTCAGCATCTAGCAATTCTGCGATGGTTTGCGTACCGATTTCATAACCCGCTTGAATAGACTCCAGTGCGACTTTGTTTGAGCGAATTGATTTTGCTAATGCTTGCACTTGAGCGCTTTGCGCTGATAGATTAGAGAATTGCGACTTTAAAGTCTGCACTATCTGGTTTGTTGTCTGGTTCAAATTATATCTCGTACTTTCACGGTTATACGCTGCAGCCTTGGTGTTGGCTTGATTTATCCCGCCAGTATATAACGGCATGCTAACTGATACCCCGATAGATCCAGAATCATTATTTAGCCCATCGTCCACTGCGCCACCGTAGCTGGCAGACAAATTAACGGTAGGTAAATTACCTGCTCTGGCACTCTCTACTTGAATAGCAGCATTTTCCAAGTCTATCTTACCTTGCTTTATCGACAAACTATTGGCTTTTGCTTGCGACACCCAAAAGTCGATATCTTGCGGCTCAAGTGACGGCAAGGTTGAGTTATATTGCAGTGGCACTGTTGGCTCATCTAGCGAGCCGGTCACTTGTACATAGTTCGCCATAGCTGTATTCAGTGAAGCTTGCGAAGAGGCTTTAGTCGCGTAGGCCTGATCTAGCTGTGATTGAATCTGTAATAAATTTCCGCTAGTAATAAGCCCCACATCAAATTGTGCTCTCGCATTAGCCAGTTGCGCTTCTAAAAAGCGTATTTGTCCGTCATTACTAAAGATTGTTTGCTGAGTATTTAATACATTTAAATAGGCTTCTGCAACATCGTAGATAAGCTGCATTTTTGCTTGCTCTAATGCCAAATTACCTTTGGTCTCATTATTTTCAGCAGAGCGAATTTGGTTTTTTAAAGCCTGATTAAATATTGACTGGCTTACATTAATATTCCAAGAACCAGTCAGATCTGTGCTTACGGCATTGCCAAACGGCTGTGTAGTAGATAGACCTGCTGATACTTGTGGCAACCATGCTCCTTTACTCGCATCTGTTTGGTACCTCAACGCTTCCCTGCTAGCTACACTGCTACGCAAGACATTGCTATGCTTAACTGCACTGTCGTATGCTTCTAGCAAATCCATTGCCAACACACCGGAAGACAGAAGCCCTACTGTTGCCGCCAACAGACTTGCCTTGAGCGTTTTTAGCATAGGCGATGGCACCAAACTCTGATTGGAGTGTTGATTCAATGAATAACAAATTTTTTTTATAATCTTCATATTGGAAGAGGATATCATAATTTCACTTAGACTTTTTCAGCTTTGTTTATATCTGCCAACGGCATTGTTGACTGTTTACGATCAACGCTTTGGTTATCACTTACTAATCTTATAATTAGACTTTTGCATTTGTTTTTAAACCCTTCAAAAACACTAAAAAGCGAGGGCACGAATATTAATGACAACAATGTAGAGACTAAAAGCCCCCCTATTACCGCTATCGCCATGGGAGCTCTAAACTCCCCTCCCGTGCCAAACGCTAAAGCGCTGGGCATCATACCTGCTACCATAGCTATGGTAGTCATAACAATAGGCCTTGCTCTTTTATGACCAGCATCTAACACAGCCTCTGCTTTCGGGACACCTGCGTTTATGGCTTCAAGTGCAAACTCAACGATCATTATCGCATTTTTAGTAACAATACCCATTAGCATTAAAAAGCCTATTACCACCGACAACCCAATCGCACTGTTAGTGAGATACAATCCAAGAATCGCACCGCCTATCGATAAAGGCAGAGACAATAATATCGTAATAGGTGTAATAAAACTACCAAACAATAACACCAAAACCATATAGACCAACAGTATTCCCGCCGCCATTGCCAACGCAAACTGAGTAAATACTTCTGCCATATTCTCTGCATCTCCCGATGTGCTTAAGGCCACACCTTTAGGAAGGTTGTTAACTTCGTCTAGCGCATATATCTGCTCTAATGTCGGTCCTAGCAAAGCGCCATTATCTAAATCTGCTTCAATTAAGGTTCGATAATTTCTATCATATCTGGATATGGTACTCGGTCCAATACCGTAAACGATCTCTGCTACAGCACTCAATGGTATAGATTGACCACTACTATTCTTAACTCTTAATGCCATTAGCTGCGATAAATCTTCTCTCACAGACTTCTGTACTCGCACTCGGATAGGCAGTTGGCGCTCACCATAATTAAACTGCGCCAATACTGTATCATCGTCACCCAACGTAGAAACCGTTAGCAGACTTGCTATATCTTCAACCGTCACCCCTAGCTTGGCAGCCTTCTCTGGTATGAGATTAATTCTCACCTCAGGGCTAGCAACAGCAGATGAACTAGAAACATTGTCTAGTGAGGGCAATGCGGACATAGCAGGAATCAACTGAGCCACTGCCTGATCTATGCCTTCAGCATTGTCAGCAACGATAGATAGCGAAATATCTCTCTGCCCATCATTCTTCAAGATGGTAAGTTTGGCATCGGGGATATCAGCCAAAATCTGCTGAAGCGCCTCAACGATCTCTGGCTGCTTTCTTTCTCGGTCTTGTTTTTTTCCAAAATCAATATCTAGCTTAGCAATATCCAAACTGCCATCCCCTCCATACACATAAACATTTTTTATCTCTGGTATTTCATTGGCTTTCTGAGTAATAATTTGGGTTATTTCTTTGGTCTCCTTTAATGAGGAGCCAGGTGGCAGCTCTACTTTTAGCGCCACACGACCTTCATCTGTTGCTGGCACAAACTCGGTTGGCAATAAAGTAGCTGAATAAATAGAACCCATAAATATCAATAATCCCAGAACCAATGTGGCCGCTCGATGATGCAAAGTCCACTTGAGTATCCGCATATAAACAGACATGATCCAGCCATCTTTTTGCTCTTTAACACTGGATTTGGTTTTTAACAAATATGCAGACATCATCGGGGTGATTATCCTGGCTACCAATAGTGAGAACAGCACAGCGATGGCAACCGTTAAACCGAACTGCTGAAAGTACTGCCCCGCGATACCACTCATAAAACTCACTGGCGCAAAAACAGCAACTATAGTAAAACTAATAGCAATAACTGCCACGCCAATTTCATTGGCGGCTTCCACAGAGGCATCGTATGCCGTTTTCCCCATATCCATATGCCGAGAGATATTCTCAATTTCCACAATCGCATCATCCACCAAAATACCAGTCACCAGCGTTATCCCCAGCAAACTAATGGTATTTAATGAGAAACCTAAAATATCCATCACAAAGAAAGTTGGGATAATAGAAAGAGGCAATGCAACTGCTGTTATTAGCGTAGCTCGCCAATCTCTTAAAAATAACAGAATGACCAGAACCGCTAAAATCGCTCCCTCATATAAGGTTTCCATCGCAGAATGATAATTACCCTCTGTGTAAATCGTTGCATCAACAATCAACGTTAGATTAATATTGGGGTATTGCTCCGTCAGCTCTGCTAGTCTTTTCTTTACTTTTTCACCCGCAACTAAATCACTAGCACCACTGGATCGTTGAACGTTAAAAGAAACAACTTCCTTACCTTGATTTGTTGCATAGCTGCGTGGTTCATTTGTGCCAAATGCTACTGTCCCCAATTCATCTAAGCGCGCATAGCTGCCATTGCTCAATAGGATAGGTGTGGCTTGCAATGTTGCCAATGAATCAGCAGCACCTAGAGTTCGCAGAGTAAACTCCTGCCCATCAATCGTTCCTCTTCCTGCACCAATATCTTGATTAGTTGTTCGCAACTGCCGGCTAACTTCAGCAACTGTGATATTTAAAGCACTGAGTTTAGCCAACGACAAATCCACAACAACCTCTTTATCTGCCCCTCCAATGCGATTAACCTTAGCCACCCCAGGCAGCAATTGCAGTTCTCGAGTTATGACATTGTCAATAAAATAAGAAAGCTCTTCCGTCGTCTGTGTCGCATCTGCAATTGCATAGGTTAAGATCGGCTCACCAGTTACATCAATTTTTTGAATAATCGGCTTTGCGGCGGCGTCTGGCAAACTTGACTCTACCTTTGCAACCTCATCCTTAACATCATTTAGCGCTTCGGTGGAATCAAAGCCAATTTCAAACTCTAACATGGTATTTGAAAAGCCGTTACTCACCTCAGAGGAAATATGTTTTAGTCCATTCAAGCTAAACAAAGCATCTTCTAGTTTTTTAGTCACTTGATTAGACATCTCTTTCGCTGTCGCACCAGACTGAGACACTGAGACATTCACCAGTGGCACATCGATATTAGGAAACCGCGTAACAGACAACCTCTCAAAACTAAACCAACCGATTATACAAAGCACAATAAATAGCAATATTGGCGGCACCGGATTTTTAATCGACCAAGTAGACATATTCATATCTACCTACTCCTAGCAAATTTAGCTATATAACTAGAGGGAACCGACACGCTCAGACCCAAAGAATACTTCATCATCACTGAACCTCGCTCTCATGTTTCTCCGCCATATCACTAATCGCAGTTTCCGCCGCTGTTACTAGCGCC
>CAKMZF010000065.1:10209-14567 GCA_929200405.1 uncultured Gammaproteobacteria bacterium
TCTCTCCATGCCGTGTTTTCTGGCAAACTGATATGAACATTGGCCAATCTAGTTTGCGCGTCTACTCGTGGGCCAATTAACCTCAACGTACCTTGGGTTTCACCAACACCAGCCACCTGCAAACGCGCAACATCGCCAACACCAACTTTTGCTAAAGCAGACTCAGTGACCTCAACTACTGCTTCTATCTCACCATTTTTAATAATTCGAAACATAGGCTCAGCACCGATATTAGCAATATTACCAACATTGGCATTGCGAGAAGCAATTACACCATTTTCTGGCGCTGTAATATGAGAGCGCTTCACATCTAAAGTCGCCTGATTAACACGGGTATCTACTTCACGCACCTGCGCTTCTGCTGCCGTAACTCCTGCAATTGCAGAATTCAAATCGGCTTTCGCTGTGGCTAACTGCGCAGACGCCTGATCTAACGCCGCTTGCGTTACATGACCTTTTTTTCTTAATGTAGCGAAGCGAGAATACTCTAGCTGAGCTTGCTCTACCGCAGCCTTAGTGGCCGAAACGCGTGTCTTCGCCTGCGCTACCGAAGCCTGAACTTGACCTTTTGATGCTGCCACCTGATTCTGTTGATTAACCAAAACATCGGTATTCAACGAAGCGAGCAAATCGCCTTTATTTACCACATCTCCAATATCAACTGCGACCAACTCAATCTTATAACCACTGATTTCAGGGTTTACAAAAACGATTTCTCTCGCTGCTAGTGAGCCCAATACCGGCACTGTTTCAGTAATCTGCTTTCGCTCGACAGTAGCCACTGTAATAGTGGGAACTCTCTGACCTGTGCCTGCGACTTCCTCATCAGCTAGCAATGATCGCTCTGTCGTCGAAGACTCTGCATGGGCTACAACAACACCCTGAGCAAGATAAAAACTTAGCGCTGCACAGAGCGAAATACCAGACAAAGCATAAATGATAGGCTGCTTTGAAAAACCTATTGTAGTGTTCATGTGATTCTCTTTAATTATTTCAAATAAATTGGGGTAAACTAATTTCAACACTCAATAACACCAAGTGAAATCGAAAGGAGGAAATGAAATACGACTTTTAAAAGATTGGCTTTATTCCAGAAGTGAGTTGCCATTCAAGTATTCCAACTCTGCTTTGAGCATATGCAGTGAATACTTCAAGACATATATACGTCCTTGTGTATCCTCTGTATCTTCTGATTCTAGAAACAGCAATCTTTCTTGGCAGTCTTGAATATGCTCTTGAATTTTCTCACGTCGTATATCAAAGATTTCTGCTATCCGTTCTTTGGATAGATATTTCGAAAAAACAAGTAGCACGCCAAATTGAGACCGAATCCTATGCTCCGGAGGCAGCTTCGCTAGCTCAACAACTAAGTGCTCAATGCCTTTATCCGTCAGCGAGTAAATCTTTTTGTTCGGCAGCGCATCCTGCTCTACTGCCTCACAGCTCACATATTCACTCTCTAATAAGCAATTTAAGATTTTATAAATCCCACTAGTCGAAACATCTATCAATAAACTCAGACGCTGCTCAACAATCTTTTTAATCTCATAGCCTGAATTAGGGCCAAATGACAACACGGACAGACAAATCAACTTAGTATTCATAGTTCACTTTGAATATAAAACAACATATACTAAAATAGCATAAGATAAATTATTCTACAATAATTTATCTTATGCCTCCCCTCTTTTTTCATTGCTTCCCTGTAAAATAGCCATACCCGATCAGATAATTAAGCGTTATAAACATCTTAAAAAAACCAAAAAATATCAAAATATCAAAAAAAAACCCACGCAATGCGTGGGCTTTTAAACTGAAAGCTTTCAGTGAGATAACAATATTATTTGCTCAAATCGACAATCAACTTATTAAGTCGACCAACAAATTGCGCAGGGTCATCAAGTTGACCACCCTCTGCTAATGTTGCCTGCTCATAAAGCAACATCGCCATATCATTAAAGCGATCGTCATCACTTTCTTTGTCCATTTGCTGAACAATAGGATGCTCTGGATTGATCTCTAACGTCGGCTTACTGTCAGGTAGCTCTTGACCTGCCTGTTCTAGCAAACGACGCATCTGCAAATCCATGTCATGCTCACCAACCACTAGACAAGCTGGGGAACTGGTCAACCGATCAGTAGTATTCACACCTGTAACTTGCTCTTTTAGCAAATCTTGCATGCGATCCAACAATGGCTTTAATTCTTCGTTCTTTGCTTCATTGGCTTTCTTAGCTTCCTCATCATTCTCTTCGGCAATATCTAATTTGCCTTTAGTAACGTTTTGGAACTGCTTGCCTTCAAACTCACGCATTGCTGACATCAACCATTCATCAATGCGATCACTCAGTAGCAACACTTCATAGCCATTTTTACGCAATACTTCCAAATGTGGACTGTTTTTAGCTGTGTTATGACTCTCGGCATAGATATAATAAATCTTATCCTGACCTTCTTTCATCCGCTCAATATAACCAGCCAGTGATTCTGTCTGATCAATAGAGTCAGTATGGGTAGTACTAAATCTTAGCAATGCACCAATCTTATCTTTATTCACAAAGTCATGAGTAGGGCCTTCTTTGATGACATTGCCAAACTCATTCCAGAATTTCTGGTACTGCTCCGCATCATCTTTGGCCATTTTCGCCAACATATCTAATACGCGCTTGGTTAACGCCGTTTTCATGCTCTGCACGGCGGCATCATTTTGCAAAATTTCGCGCGAGACATTCAGCGACAAATCGTTACTGTCAACCACACCCTTAACAAAACGCAGGTACTGCGGTAAAAACTGCTCCGCTTCATCCATAATAAAAACACGCTGCACATATAGTTTTAAACCGCGCTGAATCTCAGGATTCCATAAATCATATGGTGCTTTTTCAGGAATAAACAGCAGACTGGTATATTCCAGCTTACCCTCTACTTTATTATGAGACCACGTGAGTGGCTCCTGATAGTCGTGAGATATATGGGTATAAAATTCCTTATACTCCTCATCACTGATATCACTTTTGCTACGCGCCCACAAAGCCTTAGCAGTATTTACTGCCTCAAACTCTGACTCAGCAGGTTTTTCAACTGGCTTTTCTTTGCCTTCCTCATCATATTCTGGGTATATTACTTTTTCCATCTGCACAGGGATAGAAATATGATCCGAATATTTGGTAACTAAGTGACGAAGCCTATTCGCATTGGCATACTCTTTTTCATCCTCTTTAAGCTTAAGGATTAAACGAGTACCTTGCGTTTCTTTTTCGATAGATTCAATCGTAAATTCACCACTGCCATCAGACACCCAACGAACCGCATCTGCATCTTGCAAATCGGCACGGCGCGTTTCAACCGTAACTTCATCAGCCACGATAAATGCCGAATAAAAACCAACGCCAAACTGGCCAATCAGCTGACTGTCTTTCTTCTGATCACCACTCAACTGTCCTAAAAACTGAGCCGTGCCAGACTTTGCGATAGTCCCCAAATTAGCAACCGCCTCATCACGAGACATACCAATACCATTATCATCAATAGTAACCGTGTTATTTGTTTCATCGAACTCAATGCGAATACGCAAGTCTGCATCTTTGCCCTTTAGCGCATCATTGGTAATTGACTCAAATCTTAACTTATCAGCCGCATCAGAGGCATTAGAAATGAGCTCTCGTAAAAAGATTTCTTTATTTGAATACAAAGAATGAATCATCAAATGAAGTAACTGCTTTACCTCAGTTTGAAAACCTAAGGTTTCTTTATTTGAATCCACATTCGCTTTATTGGTTGCTTCAACAGTATCTGCGTCGCTCATCATTATCCTCATATTACAACTGTTTACATTCTTATCAAGAATGTCTAGACAACTACACCAAGCCACTAAACAAACTTTTACTCGTAACATAAATGAAGGCTGATTGAGCAATTTCAAGTCTATGAGACAGATAGCAACGTATTTATATTTACTTTGACTAAGAATTACTCCGAGAGAATTTTAGGCACTTCACAACCACAATTACGTATATTTTTTGGAAAGAAACCAATTCAATTTTGAAAAAAAAGCAGCGAAACCAATCCCTACTACACAAATACAAAGTCATTACTTGATCTCAGCTAAGAATAACAGGCACAGAATCAACACTATTCTATAATTGGCTCAACTGAAAGACATATCGTAATGAATACCCTCAGGCTATCATATGTACAGACCATCCCGCGCTCTCACCCTCACCATGCCAACCATAGTGCTGTTATCAGCGTGTAGCAACAATGATCCAGATATCACTAACTTTGGCCCATATCTTGCCGCTGTAAAAATTTTTGATGGCTCGGGAACTGCACCGAGCTCATCCTCAGGGAAGACATTA
>CAKMZF010000066.1 GCA_929200405.1 uncultured Gammaproteobacteria bacterium
GGCAAATGACAAAACTGCACCTCTGTAATTTGATCACATCCCGCTAGGGGATGATTTTCCGAGACACAGACCACAATAGGCTGCTCACATAATGGCAAGGTCAGCAGGTCATTTTCCATCTTCTGGATATTAATCACCCCCATATCAATCTCGCCACTTCTGAGAAGAGCTATCGCCCCCTCTGTGCCTTCGCTCACTACTTGAAAGTCAATCTCTGGATATTGCTGCGAAAACGCTTGTATATACTCAGGAAAGAAATAACTGCCTAGCATCGCTGTGGTACTAAAGCGCACAGTCCCAGCAGCAAGGTTTTGCATATCTGCCATATCTCTCTCAGCAACAGCTAATTGCTTAAGCACTGTCTGGGCATGCTGCCAAAGCCTCTCGCCCTCTGGCGTTAGCCGTATTTGCCTCTCAGAACGATCAAACAACTGCAACCCTAATTGCTGCTCGAGGTTTTTAATGCCAATGCTAACTGCCGATTGTGCAATGTGCAGTTTTGTCGCAGCTTGACTAAAGCTTCCGAGCCTCGCCACGACATCAAATAAGCGAAGTTTTTTAGTGTCCATTATTATGTTCTTTATCTAGCTGTCTTTTGTCTACTATTTACAAAATCATCATATCTAATTTATAGATTTAAAACATCTAAAATATATATTTTTTATATCCCTATAATTAAGATACAGTACTTGTAGATATCTTGAATATAGCAGCATTCATTTAATGAGTTTTGGAGAGCGACACTATGCAAAAAGATTGGGCAACATTTAACTGGCAAGATCCTTTTCTATTATCAGAGCAACTGACCACTGAGGAGGCTATGGTTCAAGAGACTTCCGCAGCTTATGCGCAGACACAACTCAAACCCAGAGTTCGTCATGCTTTTCAAACCGAAACCACAGATCGAGAGATTTTCACCGAGATGGGTTCACTGGGTTTATTAGGCGCAACGATTACAGGCTATGGCTGTTCTGGGGTTAGCAATGTTGCTTACGGTTTAATCGCCAGAGAAATCGAGCGTGTAGATAGCGGCTATCGCTCTATGATGAGCGTGCAATCCAGCTTAGTAATGTACCCCATCTATACTTACGGCAATGAAGAGCAGCGAGAAAAATATCTACCAAAACTCGCCAGTGGTGAATGGGTTGGTTGCTTTGGCTTAACCGAGCCAGATCATGGCTCTGACCCCAATGGAATGCTCAGCCGTGCCAAAACCGTTAGCGGTGGCTATGAGCTAACTGGCAACAAAATGTGGATTACCAATGCACCAATTGCGGATGTGTTTGTGGTTTGGGCTAAAACTGAAGATAGCGTGATTCGCGGGTTTATTTTAGAAAAAGGCATGAAGGGGTTAAGCGCCCCTAAAATAGAAGGCAAGTTAGCGCTCAGAGCTTCGGTAACGGGTGAAATTGTGATGCAGAATGTCTTTGTATCAGATGAAAATTTACTGCCCAATGTTCAGGGACTCAAAGGACCTTTTGGCTGTTTAAATAGCGCGCGACTGGGGATCTCTTGGGGTGCTTTAGGAGCGGCCGAGGATTGCTGGATGTCAGCTAGAGACTATACAATGGAGCGCAATCAATTTGGCAAGCCTTTAGCTGCCAATCAACTAATACAGTTGAAGCTAGCGCATATGCAAACTGAAATTAGCATAGGACTGCAAGGCGCACTCCGCGCTAGTCAGCTAAAAGACAAAGGTCAACTCGCACCGGAGTTAATCTCTATGATGAAGCGCAACAATTGCATCAAGGCGCTAGAAATCGCCCGCATCGCCAGAGATATGCATGGCGGCAATGGCATATCTGATGAGTATCCCGTTATGCGCCACATGGTGAATCTTGAGGTCGTAAACACTTATGAAGGAACCGCTGACATTCATGCGCTGATATTAGGCCGTGCACAAACTGGCATTCAGGCTTTTATGTAGACCTGATGGATTGGCTTATTCACTTTCTAAGTCTAACTAGAACGCTAGGAGTTTCACCATGAAGCACTCTTCTTCTCTGCCTATTATGCAACCACTGGCAGGCATCAAAGTCATCGACATGAGCAGAATATTGGCAGGACCTTGGGCAGGGCAAACGCTGGCAGATCTTGGCGCTGAGGTGATTAAAATAGAGCGCCCAAAAAGTGGTGATGATACTCGACATTGGGGACCACCCTATTTAAAAGATCAGCAAGGCAATGATACACAAGAGGCTGCTTATTTCCTCAGCGCAAACCGAGGTAAATCCTCATTAGCTGTTGATATCACCAGCTCTGCCGGACAGGCCGAGTTGATTGAGCTAATCAAAGATGCCGATGTCGTCATAGAGAATTATAAAGTTGGGGGACTCGCCAAATATGGTCTGGATTATGAGAGTATCGCCAATCTATATCCGGCCATTGTTTATTGCTCTATCACAGGCTTTGGACAAACCGGTCCTTATGCGCATAGGGCTGGGTATGACTTTATGATTCAAGCAATGGGCGGGTTAATGAGCATCACTGGCGCACCCGATAGCGAAGGAGGCGAGCCAACAAAAGTTGGAGTAGCCGTTACCGATATTTTCACTGGTCTGTATTCTGTCATAGCTATACAAGCTGCGCTTTGGGAGCGAAGCACTACTGGCAAAGGCAAGCACATAGACATGGCACTGTTAGATTGCAGTGCTGCGATTTTAGCAAACCAAGCCAGCAATTACTTAATAGGCAATATAGTCCCACAGCGACTTGGCAACTCTCACCCGAATATAGTGCCTTACCAAGCTTTCGCAACAGCGGATGGTCATATTATTGTTGCTGTCGGTAATGATGACCAATTTCAGCGCTTATGCCAATCGCTTAGCAAGCCAGCTTTGGCTGAGCAGATTGAGTTTCAAACCAATGCTCAGAGAGTCCATAACCGAGCCGAACTTTGCAAAATATTGCAGGATTTATTTCTAAACAAAACCAGTAGCCAATGGTTATCGATACTAGAAGCAGCCAATGTTCCTTGTGGTCCTATTAATACCATTGATCAAGTATTTAACGACCCACAGCTTGTGGCCAGAGACATGCTGCAAACAGTCTCACACCCAATGGCAGGTGAGATAGCCCTACCAGCTAGCCCCATACAATTTACCGGAGAACGAAAGCGCTGCAACGCGGCACCGCCTCTGCTAGATCAGTACTGAAAGACTAGTTTTTACTTGAAAGCAAAGGCTTTCTAACTCACTATTCACCCTCTTTTTGATTTATTAAGCAGGATTCCACCCCTTGTCAGCAGCAGAACTCACACCGGAACAGGCAGCCAATGTCAGGCGCTTTATCATTAAACTAGGTAAGACCATGCACGAATATGGCACTCCATCGCATCACCTAGAGCGCTTGCTGATCGACACCACAAACCTGTTGGGGTTACAGGGAACATTTATGGCTACCCCAACAGCGATAAATTTCGCATTCTGGCGGCATGGCTCAGATCAAGAAGTAACCCACTTAGCCCGGGTAGAACCGAACGATATCGATCTCAACCGCCTTTCCCAAACCCATGACCTAGCAGAAAAAGTGATTCAACAGCAAATTAGTCTTGAAGAGGGAATCGCTGAACTACACCACATACGTCACGCACCAGACCCTTACCCTCAGTGGCTAAACTGTATCATGTGGGGACTCTCCTCAGCAGGTTTTGCTGCTTTGTGCAGCACTGGTTTTACCGATATTATCGTGTCACTTTTTGCTGGACTGCTGGTGTTTGCATTAATCCTTATCACTCAGAAATATCCGCGTTATCAAGAGTCTCTGGAACCCGCTTCGGCATTTTTCATTGCACTGATTTCCAGCGGCTTAGCATCATTGGGGTTTAATGTTAATCTGCCAGTGGTTATTTTGTCCGGTATTATTATCTTTATCCCTGGGCTGTCTATGACTCTGGGGTTGCGTGAGCTCGCCGCGCGGCAGCTGGTGTCTGGGACAGCCCGTGTTATGGATGCCACGATGATGATGTTCAAGCTTTTTTTTGGCGCTGTATTTGGCTTAGCATTGGGTAATTTGCTATGGGAAATCACGCCACATACAGCAGTTCCATCACTGTCAATATGGGTCAACTATATAGCGGTTGTCGTCTTAACCTGCACGCTATTAGTGCTATTTAAAGTCCGGGCCAAAGATTTGTTTTGGAGTTTTTTAGCAGGGGTTATCGCCTATAGTGGCACCATGCTGGGCAATCGGTACTTTGGAGTAGATCTCGGTAGCTTTTTTGGAGCGATGGTAGTCGGCATCTATGCTAATGCCTACGCACGCATAAATAACACCCCTTCGCATGTCGTATTATTAACCGGTGTAGTATTGTTGGTACCCGGTAGTAAGGCTTATATGGAGTTAAGCAGTGTCGTCATCGGTCAAGAAATCTTGTCCAACTCGCTCAGCGGCGCACAGGTCTTTTTGTCTTTTATCTCAATCGTCGCTGGACTTATTTTTGCCAATGCCGTCATTCCACCAAAGTATCGGCAGTAACAGCCAAAAAAACGCCATCAAAACAAATTTTCTTGATGGCATTTTTACAGTTTAATAAAACGAGATAAATTATCCCAAATCGCTTTTATCTCAGAATGCTTGGTCTGGCATCAACCCATTCACCATCAGCATTTGCCGACTCTACTGCTGCATAAATAGCGGCGATTGAACGCATGCCATCTTCTGCTCTTGGGTAAAGATCAGCCGCAGGGTCAATAACCTGCCCAGCCTTCTGTGCTGCCAAAGCAGCAGCCAGATCGGTATAAATATTTGCAAATGCCAAAGGCATGCCCTCGGCATGACCAATTGTCACACGAGTGGTTCTATCTGCCTCTGGCGACAGGTTATCTTCACCCCGTTCAATCGTCTGGCGACGTCCGCCCACTGGCATCCAAAATAGTTGATTTGGCTGCTCTTGTGACCAACTCAGTCCACCTTTCTCGCCAAACACCTGCAGGGTTAAGCCATGTTGGCGACCTATCGCGATAGCAGAAGCCCAAAGCCTTCCGGCAGTTCCTCCATCCATTTTGAAATTCACAGAGCAGTCATCTTCTAGCTCACGCGATTCTATACCAGAGATAAAATCAGCAGAGAGCTTAGTCACCTCTTGGTTGGTGACAAAGCTAGCCATGTGCAAAGCATGTATACCAACATCTGCCATTACCGCTGACACTCCAGCCTGCGCGGGATCATAACGCCATCTTACACGAGGGTTATCCGCATCAGCTGCATCTGAGTGGTGTCCGTGAGCAAACTCTGCTTTCACCAAACGTACTTTCCCTAGATCGCCTCTAGCAACCATCGCACGCATATGACGCACCAATGAGTAACCGGTATAGCCATAGTTTACAGCGCAAATCTTGCCCACTGCCTGACTGATTTGGTAAATATCTTCTGCTTCTTCCACCGTCATCGTCATCGGTTTTTCACAGAAGACATTAAAACCCGCTTCCAAAAAAGCTTTCGCAATTTCATAGTGTGTATTATTTGGTGTCGCGATAGTCACTAAGTCAATGCGATCTTCTCTGGCCATCTCTCCTGCCAACATCTCACGCCAGTCCCCATAAGAGCGATCTTCTTCCAAGCCCAGCTCTATGCCAAAGGCTTTACCAGCCTCTGGATTGTGATCCAATGCTGCTGCTACAAACTCAAACTCATTATCTAAACCCGCACCCAAACGATGCGCAGGTCCAATTTGACTTCCTTTACCACCGCCAATCAATCCCCAGCGATGCTTTGTCATTGCTTTTGCCATTTTTTATCCTTTTTATTAGTAGTATAGACGCTGCTATTCACTCAGCCATCTATGTAAGCCTCGTCTAATAGTGAGAGTTCTAATTTCTATGCTTACTTTACGTTTACTTAAAACCAATAGACTCTAGATACTCACGATTCGCTCGCGCATCATCTATCGGGCTGGTATCTCCTGATGGGTCGCAATCTTGCTCCACTGTGCACCAGCCTTCAAAACCACCGTCTAGTAAAATTTGACGAACCTCCTCAAACTTTACATCACCCTTACCTAAATTACAGAATATTCCCTGACCACAAGCATCATAAAAATCAGTACGGTTAGCAACCACATCTGCTTTAACCACGGGGTCAATGTCTTTAAAATGCACATAGGAAATTCGATCTATATATTTGCGCATAAACGCTACAGGATCAAAACCAGCATAGCTATGATGACCGGTATCAAAGCAAATCTTCAAAATGCTCTCATCAACTTCACTCAACAATCTTTCTAGCTCTGGCTCAAAATCCATAAAGCCTGCTGCATGAGCGTGCATGCCCACGGTTAAGCCGTATTCCTCAGCGCCTATTTTAGCAATGGTACGAATCCGCTCTACATAAGCTTTCCATTCCTCAGCATTAAACTGAACTGCCTCATCAGCACGGCCTGCTGTTTTTGCTCTGATAGGAGATATAGAGTCAATTAACACAAGATTCTGCGCACCATGCGCTTTTAAAGCCTTGCAAGTACGCACTGCACCATCCATCACAGAATCCCATGCACTGGGGTCATGAAAAGCACGAAACACAACACCACCTATCAACGTCAAGTCATGCTCAGAAAGTGCCTCGCCAAGTACTGCTGGGTCTTCTGGCATGTAGCCAACAGGACCTAGCTCTATCCCCTTAAACCCGGCATTGGCACAATCTTTTAAGACCTGTTGCCAAGCTGGATTACGTGGATCATCTGGAAACTCTACACCCCATGAACAAGGTGCGTTGCCAATTCTTATGCTCATATTCGCTCTCTATCTCTGGTTAAAATATTTGGTTTATAAGGTTTACTGTATATTTTACTTTATTCATTTACTGGTTGAGTACTTGCACCCAGCTCTTGTTATTTGAGGACTCATGAGCTGCCGCCACAATGCGCTCTACCTCCAAGCCATCTTTAAACGTTGGCCATACCAACTGCCCCGTTTCTATTGCCTGCAAAAAGTCTTTAGCTTCTATGGTTATTTGATCTTGATACCCCGTGCCATGACCTGGTCCGATGCAAAAAGCCTCATAATCTGGGTGTGCAGGCCCGGTTAATATTTTGCGAAAACCTCGCAACTCCTCTGGCCCTGAATGTTCATATAACCAAAGGGCGTTTTGGTCTTCTTGATCAAAACGTATCGCGCCCTTAGTGCCGGTTATCTCATAGGCATAGCCCATCTTGCGACCAGTTGCCACGCGGCTAAAAAACAGATTGCCCATCACCCCATTACTAAATCGGCACATCATTTGCGCCTGATCATCATTGGTTACCGATTGCATACCACCTTTCCCATCCGGTCGCTGCTCATGAACTGTTTGGATATCAGCCATTACTCGATCAATAGGCCCAACTAATGCCAAAGCTGCATTAAGCATATGCGGCGCCAAATCGCCCATAGTTCCATTGCTAATGCCACTGGTTCGCCAGTTTGCAGCAATCTCTGGATCAGCCAAAAAATCCTCAGTGTGCTCACCTCTAAAGTGAGTCAACTTACCAATATCTCCTCTGGCAATCATCTTTCGCGCCATTTGCGAGGCTGGTGTGCGAATATAATTAAAGCCAATCATATGAGCAATGCCTGCTTTCTCAACAGCTGCCAACATACGCTCACCACTCTCCACACTCGTGCTCAGAGGTTTTTCACATAGCACCGCTTTACCAGCTGCCGCCGCCGCTACCGCTATCGCCTCATGGGTCTCTTGTGGAGAGGCGATGATGATCGCCTGTACTTGCTCATCATTCACAACATCTTTCCAATTGGCAGTGGCTTTGGAAAAGCCAAAGTTACGACGATAGCGCTCTGCACTTTCTACCGTACTGGCGCATACCATTTCTAATCTCGGCCGTAAATTGGTTTCAAAAGTTGCCGCTACGGATTGAAATGCCACCGCATGGCGCTTGCCCATATAGCCACCGCCAATAATGCCTATACCAATTTCTGTTATCGATTTATCATCACTCACCCGACAGCTCCTTTTGCGCACAGCTTCCCATTCTTCCTCGTCAATCTAACTCTGCCATTTTCAGCAAGTTAGCAGTTATTATTTTTGAAATTTTACCTTATGGTTCAATAACATTCTGTGAAAAAACTCTCTTTAGAAAATGCTAATTTCAGCAGCATTGCAACCGGTTGCAAAAAATAGTATGCTTAAATCCGAAATAGGTCAAATGATTTTGCGTTAAGCCGGACAAGTTAACCGGCACAGCTTCATTATTGACTCGCAACTCTCATCACAAAATAGCAGCAAATGCAGGGCAAGTTAAAAGGAAATTCACATGAGCGACAAGACACTCAAATTGACCATGGCGCAAGCCTTAGTCAAGTACCTCTCTCAGCAATATATAGTCATTGACGGTGTTGAGCAACGGCTATTCGCAGGTGGTTTTGGCATTTTTGGTCATGGCAATGTTACCTGTTTGGGTGAAGCACTACACCAACATCGCACTGAGCTGCCGCTCTATCGTGGTCAAAACGAGCAAAGCATGGGCTTTGCTGCTGCCGCTTATACTAAGCAAAAGTTACGCCAACGCATTATGTTCTGCACTGCTTCTGCCGGCCCCGGCACAACTAACCTGCTAACCAGTGCAGCATTAGCACATGCCAACCGCCTGCCAATGTTATTGCTCTGTGGTGACACTTTTACCACTCGCCTTCCAGACCCTGTGTTGCAACAACTAGAGCATTTCAACAACCCTAGTCTTGGCGTCAATGATGCTTTTAAAGCCGTCACTCGATATTGGGATCGAATTACTCATCCGGCACAGATCATTCAATCACTGCCCGCAGCAATTGCGACTATGCTGGACTCTGCAAATACTGGCCCTGCCTTTTTAGGACTACCGCAGGATGTTCAGGGCTGGGCTTACGACTACCCCGAAAGCTTTTTTGACAAAACCGTGCATTATATCCGCCAGCCCGGAGCAGATGTGCGCGATGTGCAACGTGCCGTTTCATGTCTAGCACAGGCAAAGCGCCCAGTCATTATTGCCGGTGGTGGCGTGCAATATGGCAAAGCAACCGCAGAGCTGCAGGCATTTGCTGAAAAACATCAAATCCCCGTTGTAGAAACCATCGCGGGCAGGGCAAATTTACTCTCAGAGCATGCGTTGAATATTGGTCCTATCGGCGTGACTGGCTCAGACTCTGCAAATCATATCGCCAAAGAAGCCGATGTGATTTTTGCAGTCGGCACAAGGCTTCAAGACTTCACTACAGGCTCATGGACAGCCTTTGCCAAGGACTCTCAATTTGTCTCGCTCAATACCGCAAGCCATGATGCTATTAAACACAAATCTATCCCTGTCGTTGCCGATGCAAAACTGGCTTTACCTGAAATCAGCCAATCTCTAGCTGCTTATCAAGCGCCTCAAAACTGGGTAGAAGCTGCTCAGCAACAGCGTCAGGCATGGGATAGCTATGTTACTGAGAATATCAGAACTGACCGTAACCACCGATCTTATGCGCAGGTTATTGGCGCGACTAACGCCCTTTGCGACAAGCGCGACCGAGTCGTCACCGCTGCTGGGGGGCTGCCAGCAGAGGTAACTGCTAACTGGCGCACACTTGATATAAGTACCGTTGATGTTGAGTTTGGTTTCTCTTGCATGGGCTATGAAATTGCAGGAGGTTGGGGCGCCAAAATAGCACAGAGCGAAAATGAACCAGATAAGGAAACCATCGTCTTTGTTGGCGATGGCTCTTATCTATTGATGAATTCAGACATCTATTCCTCTGTTCTTACCAAGAAAAAACTAATTATCCTAGTCTGCGATAACGGCGGCTTTGCGGTTATCAATAAACTGCAAAACAACACGGGCAATGAGTCCTATAACAACCTGATATCGGATTGCAACCTAGGTATGGAACCCTTTGCCGTAGACTTTGTCAGTCATGCCAAATCAATGGGTGCTAATGCAGAAAAAGTAGAGTCTATGGCTGATTTCAATGCCGCTTTTGCACGGGCAAAAGCCGCAGATAGAACCTATGTAATACAGATAGATGTAGATCCTTACGAAGGCTGGACTACAGAGGGTCATGCTTGGTGGGAAGTCGGCACACCAGAGGTTAGCGACAGTGCTAAAATACGTGATGCACATAGCAGTATTGAGAATGAGCGAAAAAACCAACGTAAAGGCGTTTAAGCCATCGACCAATCTCTTAAAGGACACCAATAGATATGAAAACCTACAGTGCTGACACGATAACCCAAAGCGATATCCAGCAAGCTATTTATGAAGATCTCCGTAGTGGCGCTGGCGCTGTTAAAATTAGCGATCTTTTCTCTGAGGCACAAATTTCTCAAGCCCGAAAGATTATCATGGATCACTCTGATAATGCAGTGGAAAAGGTTTCTCACTTTCAAGGCAAAGCAGAAGCAGAAGGCAAGCTCAATTTACAACGTCGAGTCTGGAACTTATTGGCCAAAGGCGACATTTTCACCGAACTCAGCGCCGAGCCTAGATTGCTCAGTTTGTTAAGAGGCTTTTTGGGCAGCGAATTTATTATGGGAAGCATCGCCGCTAACCGCATATTGCCCGGTGGGCCAGGGCAAGAACCACATATTGACTATCCCTATTGGGACTTTCATCAACCAGATACGCATCCCCTAGGTATCAATGCCAGCTTTCCACTGAACACGCAAGTCACTATATTACTAGATGATTTCACTGAGGAGAACGGTGCCACTGCCTATGTACCGGGTAGCCAAGTAACATTACGATATCCCGATGAAAATGACAATTTCTACGATATCTGTGAGCGCATGACAGGCAAAAAAGGCGATGTTGTGGTGTTCTTTGGTGCGGCTTGGCACTGTGCCATGCCAAACCACTCGCAGCAGGATCGCAATGCTGTGTTACTGCAATATCTGCCCAAATTTATTAAGCCCATGGAGAACATGGCAGCAGCTTTACCAGAACAATACTTAGCCTCTGTTAATGAGGATATGCGCCAACTTCTTGGCTTCAAATACCCCTACCCACAGATATTGGATGAAGCAGGCTACGCCAATACCGAAGGTCGAAATTAAGGAAATAATATGTCCGCTCTTACCCAACTTTTAGACAAACTCCGCCAAAATCGCTTTCTAGTGGTTGGTCGTGCGGGAATGGATTTTTATCCTGACCCACCAGGTGATAAAACCGAGCATGCCACTAAGCTAGTGGCAGCATTAGGCGGCTCTTCTGCAAATATAGCAGTTGCTCTCACCAAGCATGGAGGCCATGCCGCGCTGGTTACCACAGTATCGGATGACGCCATCGGCCGCTACTGTATTAATGAGCTCAATAACTATGGGGTGGACAGCCAATACGTTCAAAGCTTGGCAGGTGAAGCTCGAACCTCTCTTGCCATAGTTGAGAGCCGTGTTGAGGATCACCAGTCAATTATCTACCGCAACAATGCCGCTGATTTCCAGATGACAGAAGCAGATATTAATGCAGTAAAGTTTGATGACTATTGTGCGGTGATCGGCACTGGTACCGCCCTCGCTGCTGAGCCGTCTCGCAGCGCCACACTAGCCGCTTTCCGCAAAGCCAAATCGCTCGGTATGCCCGTGATTTTTGATGTGGATTATAGACCTTACTCTTGGCCTAGCCCTGAGGTAGCAGCGCAAGTTTATAGTGAGGCCGCTAATCTCTCGGATATCATCATTGGCAACGATATAGAGTTTGATTGCATGGCCGGTTCCGCAGGTAAAGGCCAAGAGAAAGCCCAGCAATTAGCAGCGCAAAGCTCTGCCAATGCGCCCAAAATTACCGTGTACAAAATGGGCCACGAAGGCTCTATTACTTATCACTCAGAGGGCTCTTTTCAGTGCGGCATATTTGAAGTAACTGCGCTTAAACCAACGGGTGCTGGTGATGCTTTTATGGGCGGATTCCTAGCAGCACTAGCTGCTGGTGAAACCATAGAAACTGCTGTACTCAGAGGTTCAGCATCTGCTGCTATTGTGGTGAAAAATGTTGGCTGCGCTCCTGCTATGCCAGACACTAAAACGCTGTCTGATTTTATAGACAGCTATCCAACACCACCTACAACTACTGCGCTTTAAGCGATTGGCAAACCAACAACAATACAACCGATAAATCTTAGAGATAGAACCCTAGAGAAACACTCTAGACATAGCTATAAAGGATACCACCATGCATATTGCCCCATTCGACAACCAGAATAAACCTATCGTAGACGAGCATAACTCGGTTGTGCCGCTTAACTACTTTAATATCGTTCATCTAAAAAAAGGCGACACCTACGAATATCAACTTGCAGACTATGAGAGCTGCGTTGTTCCAGCAACAGGCAATGTGGATGTTGTGACGCAGGAGCAGACTTTTGCTGATATTGGCCGCCGTATAGAAAATGTGTGGGATGGAGAGCCAGAGGGTGTGTATGTGCCTACCAACTCTAAGGCGACTGTCACCTGCCAATCAGAAACCGCTGAGGTCTTTATTGCCGGTGCTTTATATGACAAAACGCTATCGGCTTTTGCTGTTAGAACTGAGGATATTGATAAAGTTCAATATGGTAGTGATGACACGAAGACTCACCGAAAAATAAAACACATACTAGGTCAGCGTTATCATGACAAAGTCGGCCGTCTGCTAGTCTCTGAGCTATACACTGTCGGACAAGGCGGCTGGTCTGGGTTCCCAACTCATAAACATGACACGGATGATCTGCCCAATGAAACACGCCATGATGAGACTTACAACTTCCGCTTTAAGCCCAATAATGGCTCTGGAATGCAGCTCAAGCAAAACTCAGATGATCAACCAGGTGAAGCCTATCACATCGTTGATGGTTCAACAGTATTGATCGACAAAGGCTACCACCCCTGCGTGGTTATGCCGGGTTATGAGATGTATTATTTCACAATTTTGGGAGGCCTCAGTCAGCGCAGTTTGGTGCAAAACTTTCAGCCGACCCATGCGCATCAGCTTGAAACCATACCTGGTATCAAAGATATGATTGCCAAATTTAAATAATACCCGTCAGATTTACTAGAACCCTATAAGGAGCAGCTATGGCTATCGCTACCCTCAAAGACGTATTGCAACCTGCGCTAAAAGACGGTTATGCCGTTGCCGGTTTAGTAGTATTAGGCTGGGAAGATGCAATGGCCTATGCACAAGCCGCAGAAGCCCAACAATGTCCGCTAATATTACAAGCCGGACCAGGCTGTCGAGCGCATACACCGCTGCCTATTCTGGGGAAAATGTTTCGCTATCTTGCTGAGTCTGCCAGTGTACCTGTCGTTTGTCATTTAGATCACGGCAACCATATTGACGAATGCCATGAAGCCATAGACAGCGGCTTTACCTCGGTTATGTATGACGGCTCTCGACTGTCATTAGCAGAGAATATTGCCAACACCAGCGCTGTCGTCAAAATTGCACAAGCAGCTGGTGTCTCCACCGAGGGAGAAATAGGCTTTGTCGGCTACGCCGCTGGCGAAGCATCAGCTGGCACAGACCCAGAAGAAGCTGGGATATTCGCGACAGAAACTGACCTAGATGCCATGGCAATCTCCGTTGGCAATGTGCATTTACAGCAGGAAAAAGCAGCCGAGATAGATCGCGAAGCACTGGCTGCCATTGAAGCAAAAACCTCTATACCCCTCGTTATCCATGGCGGATCTGGGGTGCCGGCAGATGTTCGGCGTGAGTTGGCTAAAACCAGCAATATCTGTAAATTTAATATCGGCACCGAGCTACGAATGGCGTTTGGTGAGGCACTTAGAACCAGCGTGGCTAGCACCCCTGAAAGATTTGATCGCTTAGCCATACTAAAAGAGACCATCTCTCCGGTACAAGCTACCGCAGAGCAGGTATTGCAAAATCTAAGAACATAATGGCATATCTGCACACCCCATAAAACCAATACCAAGTACGAGGAACCATGAACATAGCAATACTAGGATGCGGCCGCATAGGACAAGTCCATGCCGACAGCGTAGCGGCATTACCCAACATTACTCTAGCTGCCGTAGCAGACCCGTTTCCTGCAAATGCCGAGCTGGTGAGTAAGAAACATGATGCTAGGATAGCGGATATTGATGAAATATTAGCCGACGCCAGTATTGATGCCGTTATTATTTGCACCCCAACCGATACTCACGCTGATTTAATCGAACAAGCATCCGCAGCAGGAAAAGCGATATTCTGTGAGAAGCCAATCGACCTTGATGTGCCCAGAATTGAGCAATGCCTAGCCACTGTTGAAAAAGACAACACCACGCTAATGGTCGGCTTTAACCGCCGCTTTGACCCTAATTTCAGTACCGCTAAACAGGCGATAGTCAGTGGCCAAATTGGTCAGCTAGAGGCCATACACATTACCTCTCGTGATCCCGGGCTACCACCCTACGAATATATCGCCAAATCAGGCGGCATCTTCCGCGATATGACCATCCATGACTTTGATATGGCGAGATTTTTGCTCGGCGAAGAGCCTGTTAGTGTATATGCCACAGCTAGCCACATGGTTGACCCAAAGCTTGTCGATTACAACGATTATGATACCGCCAGCGTTATAATGACTACAGCATCGGGGGTGCAATGCAGCATCAGCAACAGCC
>CAKMZF010000067.1 GCA_929200405.1 uncultured Gammaproteobacteria bacterium
TTATCAGTGCGTTTGGAAGCGTTACAGCGATTTCCCCTCGACGCCAAGAAATGGCACAAGATTCAGTTTCCCGAAGGGCAATCTCATTAGTTGTGAGTTTTGGTTACTTTATGAAAAGTAACAAGAAAGAACAGAATTAAAGTCCCCAATGGTAGAGCTTGTCACCAAATTCCAAACATTATGAATTTCCATCAAACTCATTATCTAACGTTACTTTTCAAAAAAGTAACAGAGAAAGAAAAGACTTTAAATCCCCGATGGCAGAACTGGTCGCCAAACTCCAATCAAAGATTTTTAACTGAACGTTATTCAGGCAAAGCTAGCTCAGCACCATTTAATACCTCAAAAGTCAATTCAGTTGGCTCTACACCATCTAAAGTTCCTGCATTAACACCATACTTATCTGGTGCCGTTCGCGGCTGATGGTGGGTGTATATGCCACAGGTTTTACAGAAGTAATGTTTGGCGACTTTGGTGCCCCAGACATAGGTGCTTAAATTGTCTTGACCTTGGAGCAGGGTAAAGTCCGCGTGAGGTATGCGTAGCATGGTGGCGGATTTCTTTTTACACAGTGAGCAGTTGCAGCGGATGGCTGCCGTTAGGTCTATTTTTGCAGTGTATTGCACGGCTTTGCAGTGGCAACTACCGTGGTGTAGGGTTGGTTCAGACATACTTCTCTCCCTTTTGATGTTTTTATACTTTTTCGCGCTTTAGTATAGCCCATCTGGGTGGGAGAGATAATCTGCCCAGATGGTTTGGTTGGAGATATAGAGCGTTATTGTATGACTATAGTTGTCTGTCCTTATACCTGATATTGCACGTATTCAGCGCCAAGGGTGTCCGCTGCTTCTTGACCACCGACTACCGCAATATGGGCTTTGTCGTTATCCAGATATAGACTGGCCACGCGTTTAATGTCATCTAGTGTGACTTCTAGCAGCTTTTGTCTGGCTGCTTTTCGCCACTCTTTTGTTGCGCCAAAGAGTTCTGCAAAGTAAGCGCCCAACGCTTCGCCTGCTGGTGAGCCAGGTTTGTCGACACTGCTTATAACACTGAGTATTGCTTCGTTGAGGTCGGTTTGCTGGTGATCATGCTCAGCCATCCAAGTTTGAGTGCCTAGGAAGTCATCAATAGTGCCTTGCGTGCGAGGGTCTCGGTAGGAGTAGAAGCGGAAGGTTGCGGAGTCACTGTGGAACGAGGCACCGCCACCGTAGGCCCCTCCTTTTTCTCTGATAAGCGTGTGCAGGCGCGTGTTGCGCAGGTACTCAGATAGTATGTGCAATGCGGCCGTATCCTCATGGGTGCTATGCACCGCCGGATAGGCTATCGCGACATAGTTGACTTGTGAGTTGGTGGTCCAAACGGTTTTTTGTTCTATGGTCGGCATGCCAATGTCTATAGCATTTTCAAGGTCAGTCAATGGCGTAATGTCTTGCCAGATGTCGGTTTGCTGGGCTGCATAGTCTGGTAATGATTCGGCTTCACCGACCATTATCAAATGAATTGCTTGCTTGGCTACGGCTTGGTGAATGCTGGTTAGTGTGGCAGCGATATCAGCGATGAAGTCATTGTCTTCTAGCTGTGCTTCCATTTCTTTTAAGGTTTTGGCAGCGGCCAACCCTTCCCATGCTAAGTTTCTGGCTGCTATAGGGGAGATTGCGGCACTGGCTGCACCCATAGCGTATCCATGTCCTGAGCCTACTATGCTGCTGAGCTTACCAGCGCGTATTTGTTGTAGGATTTCTTTGAGTCGCTTATGCTCATCAAAGCGGGTGTTTTGCAGTAAGTTCTTTATCCATTCCACAGCTTTGGCTTGGCGGCTGCCCAGCGCTTTGCCAGACATGACTAGATAGCCTTCGGTTTGGTTATTGCGGGACAAATTGGGGCGAATCATCATGCCCAAGCCGATACCGCCGGTAACAGCAGATAGCGATTCCTGTACTTGCATGTAGTCTAGCTCGCCTGCACCTAGCTCGCCGATGACTTTGGTGTAAAGTGGTAGCCATTGCAGCTGCTTTTCATCTAGCTTTGGCAATGGTAGTACAACACGTTGGTAAGCGATACCATTGGTGCCTTGCTCATATATCGTGGCTTGGTGCTCACCGATGTTAAGAGTTTTGGCACTGGGAATGTGCTTGTCATCGGCAACGTCTGCTAGGGTGACTGTTGGTAATATATTAGGGTCATCTTCGGTTGCTTGGCGCTCGGCTAGCGCAGCACCGAGTTTGATGATTTCATCGCGCTTGCTGTCATCTAGGGTTGCGTTAATGGCATCTAGTCTTGCTTGCTCTGTATCTGCTTCTTGTTGTGCTAGGGTGCTGTCTGGGCGCATTACTAAGCGCAGTCTGTGTGGGTTGTCTAATAGCTTTTTGCGAATTAGGTTCGGAATAAAGCTGGGGTCTTGTGCTTTTTCTTTTAGGGCTTCCAAATAAGGGTCGATATCTAGTGCTTTAACTGGGTCGCCGCCGTGAATAGTAACGCCTAGGGTATCCATAATTAGTTGTAGACCATAGGGGAAACTACCGCCAGATATTTCACGCTGAGATAGCTCAAACTGATGCAGCATGGCATCTATGGTTTCTGGTGCTATGCCATCTTTTTCTACCTGCTCAAGAGTGTTTAGGATAAGCGCTTGTACCGCTTCTGCTTGGTCAGCATTGCTGCCTTGCAGGCCTGCGGAGAAGGTGGTTTCTCTGGTCCATGTGCCATAGCCAGTGGTTGGTGCTGGGGCAGTGCCTAGGTCACTTTGCTCCAATGCTGCCATGAGTGGTGAGGCGCTGTTGTCTAATAGAATTGCTTCCATTAGTTGATTTTCAAACACCGCATCGATATCAGTAACCGGTTCTAGCAGCCAGCTCATGGTGATATAGGTTTTGTCTGCAGGGTTCTCGTCTTCGGCCAGTGGATAGTTTGCTTCTGCGGTAATAGGGGCTTGATAACGCTGCTCATCGGGTACCGAAAAGCGGGTGTCTAGCTTGTCGAATTTATGTAAAACTTTCTCTTCAAAATCCTGCTGATGCTGCGCTGCGCTGATGTCACCGTAGGTAAAAAATAGCGCATTGGAGGGATGGTAATGCTTCTGATGGAAGCTCAACAGTTCTTCGTGGGTTAGGTCAGGAATATCCGCAGGCTCACCACCTGAGTTATGGTGGTAGGTAATGGTGGGGAATAGGTTAAAGTTTACAGCTTCGCTCAAGCGACTCACGGGGTCACTCATCGCGCCTTTCATTTCATTAAAGACAACCCCTTTATACTGTAATGGAGTCGTTGGGTCGTCGGCTTTTTCAAACTCTATACGATGGCCTTCTTGTGCAAAATCTAGGGCGTCGAGACGTGGGAAAAACGCCGCATCTAAATAGACGTCCAATAGGTTGGCGAAATCTTTTTTATTGAGTGTGGCAAAAGGGTAGGCTGTCCAGTCGCCAGCGGTAAATGCGTTCATAAAGGTGTTTAGTGAGCGGCGAATCATCATAAAGAATGGGTCGCGAACAGGGAAACGCTCTGAGCCACACAGGGCGGTGTGCTCCAAAATATGTGCTACGCCTTTGCTGTCTTGTGGTACGGTTAGGAATGATACCAAGAAAACATTATGGGGGTCATCGGTTGCCAAGTGAATATGTCGAGCGCCAGTTTTTTGATGTACGTACTCTTGTAAAGTCGCGTTAAGCAGTGGGATATGATGTGACTGCACTACCTCAAAAGATTTATAAGGCATGGGTTGGGCGACATTATTCATTACATTCATTCAATTGTCCTCAAGAGAGTTATTCTCTTTTGTGTTTTTCAGCTATTTTAGGTAGCTTGGTTGTTCGTTCGGCTTTGGGTCGTGTTGCCGGATATCCCAAAGAAATTTAGGGTTATCTACTGCAAAAGCCTAGTCGTTACTCTATAATTAGCGCTCTTTTTTTAAGCACACTCAAATAGCGTGCCACAGCAGTATGGGACATTACACCGCATGGATAAAACCTACGATCCAAAAGCCATAGAAAAGAAATGGTATCACTCTTGGGAAAAGCAAGGCTTATTTGCCCCTTCTGGTGAAGGCAAGCCATATACGATTATGATTCCCCCACCAAATGTCACCGGCACCTTGCATATGGGGCATGCTTTTCAAGACACAATTATGGATATTCTGACCCGTTATCACCGAATGATGGGCGACAACACCCTGTGGCAACCAGGTACAGACCATGCAGGCATTGCCACGCAAATGGTTGTAGAGCGTAACCTCAAGGCCAAGGGCGAAACCCAAACACGCCATGAAATGGGTCGTGAGAAGTTTGTTGAGAAAATTTGGGAGTGGAAGGAAGAGTCTGGCGGTCAGATCACCCAGCAGTTGCGCCGTATGGGCGCTTCTCTAGATTGGGAGAATGAGCGTTTCACTATGGATGACGGCATGTCAGCGGCGGTGCAGAAGATATTTATCAAACTTTATAACGATGGTTTGATCTATCGTGGTAAGCGCTTAGTGAACTGGGATCCTGTGCTGAAAACCGCTGTTAGTGATATAGAGGTGGAGAATATCGAAGAACAGGGTTTTATGTACCATGTTCGTTATCCCTTTGTAGAGGGCGAAGTTGACGGCAAAACCCATATGCATATCGCTACGACCAGACCAGAGACTATACTGGCCGATGGCGCCTTGGCAGTGCACCCAGATGACAGCCGCTATGATGCGGTGATTGGCAAAGAAGTATGGGTGCCAATGACAGATCGGAAAATTCCGGTCATTCGTGATGAATATGTAGACCCAGAGTTTGGTACGGGCTGTGTCAAAATTACACCTGCCCATGACTTTAATGACTATCAAGTGGGCCAGCGCCATGAGATGGAAATTATCAATTTGTTTACTCCAGATGCGATAATGAATGAAAACGCACCGCAGGCCTATCAGGGCATGGATAGGTTTGCTGCACGTGACAAAATTGTTGAAGATTTAAAAGTTGCTGAACTGCTAGAGAGGATAGAGCCACACACCTTAAAGCGGCCTTATGGAGACCGCACCGGAACGGTGATAGAACCGTATTTAACAGATCAGTGGTTTGTAAAAGCAGAGCCTTTGGCAAAGCCAGCGGTAGAAGCTGTAACCAGTGGTAAAGTACGGTTTATCCCCAGTCATCATGAAAAAACCTATTTTGAATGGATGAATAATATTCAAGACTGGTGTATCTCTCGTCAACTCTGGTGGGGACATCGCATTCCAGCTTGGTTTGACGCTGAGGGCAACTTTTATGTTGGCGAATCTGAGCACGCAGTTAGAGAACAAAACAACTTAGGCGATATAGAGCTTACTCAAGATGAAGATGTGCTGGATACTTGGTTTAGCTCAGCATTATGGCCGTTCTCAACACTGGGTTGGCCAGAAGAGTCCGAGAGATTAAAAGCATTTTATCCCACCAGTGTATTGGTGACGGGGTTTGATATTATCTTTTTCTGGGTTGCTCGAATGGTGATGTTTGGTATTTATGCCATGGGAGAGGTGCCATTTAAAGACGTTTATATGCACGGTTTGGTGAGAGATAACGAAGGCCAGAAGATGTCAAAATCTAAGGGCAATGTGCTTGACCCAATCGATATTATCGACGGGATTAGTTTAGAAGACCTTGTTAGCAAGCGCACCAGCAATATGATGCAACCTAAGTTGGCGGCAAAAATTGAAAAAGCCACTCGGCGTCAATTTCCAGAGGGCATAAATGCTCACGGTACGGATGCCTTGCGCTTTACTTTTTGCTCACTTGCAACCATGGGCAGAGACGTTGTATTTGATATGGGGCGTGCGGAAGGCTATCGCAATTTTTGTAACAAAATTTGGAATGCGGTTCGCTATGTTACGCAAAATGTGGAAGGCAAAGATTGCGGTTTAACCGGAGAGGTAACACTTTCAGTTGCCGATAGATGGATTATCTCTGAACTGCAAAAAGCGGAACAGGCGGTGCATGAGGCGATAGAGAGCTATCGCTTTGATTTTGCGGCGCAAACCATTTACGAATTTATCTGGAATGAATATTGCGACTGGTATTTGGAGTTGACCAAAGCAGTGCTGTACGGTGATTCTGATGAGCTAGCCATGCGGGGCACTCGCCGGACACTGGTCAAGGTGCTGGAAGCAGCGCTAAGACTGCTGCACCCAATCATGCCCTATGTTACCGAAGAGTGCTGGCAAACCATCGCACCTTTGGCTGGTGTGAGTGGTGAGAGCATATCTACCAGTGCGTACCCACTGCCAGAGGTTGATAAGCGTGATGAAGCTGCTGAGGCTGATATCGTGTGGTTTAAAGCAGTCTTGCTCGCTATTCGCCGGATACGCTCTGAGATGAACATAGCGCCCAGTAAGCCGCTGCCTATCTTGTTAACCGAAGGCAGTGCTGACGATAGATCCAGAGTAGAGGCTTATCAGACCATGATGATTAAGTTGGGTAAGTTAGAGTCTTTTGACTTTGCTACGCAAGATGTACCGGAGAGTGCGGTTGCCTTGGCTGGGGATCTGAAAATCAATATCCCCATGAAAGGATTAATTGACAAAGACGCTGAACTTGAGCGATTGCAAAGAGAGATTGATAAGCGTGGTAAAGAGCAGGGTATACTCTCTGGCAAGCTTGGCAATGAGAAATATGTTAGCAATGCTCCAGCTGAGCTAGTTGCTCGTGATCAAGCACGGCTAGCCACGCTTGATGATGAGATCACTGCGCTGCAAGCACAGTTGACTAAGATTCAGGCGCTATAAACTAGCATATCAAGAGACTTTCTCAGTTTCTATTCTATTGCTAGGGATGCTCATCCCTAGCAATCCTGTCTATATCTTCTCCAAATAGAGAAAGCAAACGATAAAGAAGCGGATCAAAGCGCTCTGTCTGTAGTCGTATCTGCCATGGGTAATAACTATGAATTATATTCATAGTTATCATTAAATAAATGAATTGAACAGTGATTATGTTTACCCGATAATAATTAGTCTCACATATAAATCTCGCCTTAGTGGGTGACAATCATACTTCTCACAAAATGCTGCGCATTATAGAAGCGTACAGGCAGAACTACAGCGGCAGCCTATGGAAGAGTTAAAAGGAAAAAATGACTAACAATACAAATTTCAAAATACCGATGTGGGTAAATATCGTGCAAGTGCTGCTTATTCTTATCATGGCGCAGCAAGTGTATATGTTTTATTTCGATCATGCGGTTGTCGCTATTTCGGGTATTACTGTTGAGGGGACTGCCAATAAAAACTTGCTTTATGAGTTCGCGGGCAGAACTGCAACCATGGCAGTTGTATCACTGATTGTTTTGCTGACCCAAAACCCCAGATATCTACTGGTCGTATTGTTGATGAATATCTTCCGTGAAGGGCAAGAGACCATTATTGATCCGCTGTATCCGCTGGCCAATGCTCCGATATCACCGACAGCTGACCTGATAGCCCATTTGGTTATCATCGCTATAGAAGTTTTGGCATTTATTGCTGTCTATAGAGTTGTTCGGAGCATGGATAAAGCAGCCGTTGAGTAAACAGATATTAAATGTGTAAAGTCTTGCTGAGTTGTTTAGTTAGCGTGTTTTTTAAATTTTCTAGAGCAAATTTCTAGGGCTAAGTGTTACCGTAAGAGTTTGGTTGCTGTACTATAGGCAATTATTAAAGTTGATGACTAAATAACCAAACGGTCAGCTCAAAGAAGCCGAGTTGACACGTAGAGGAGACATTATGACTGAACTAAAAAAGCTGACTGATGATATCTATGTAAGCGCTCAAATAACCGAGACAGATTTTGCCGAGTTATCCAAACTTGGCGTAACTTCCATTATTTGCAATCGTCCTGATGGCGAAGACCCAGGCCAGCCATCTTTTGAGCAAATTAAACAGTGGGCAGCGCGAAATGGCATGACCGCAGAACACAACTCGCTGGTTAGTGGGCAGCTTAGCCCAGAGCATATTGAGTTGCAGGGTGCCTTTTTTAACAATACCGATGGTAAAAAATTGGCCTATTGTCGTTCTGGAATGCGCAGCACTACACTTTGGGCGTTGTCTCAAAAAGGCCGACTTACTGGTGCAGAGATATTAGAAACCGCTGCCAATGCAGGTTATGATTTATCGCCAATGGCAGGCATGTTTGGCTAACCCCTACGGTTATTTGCTGAATTGTTAAATCGTTAGATGAATATATCAGAAAATATAACCGAATTTGCAGAGCAGCTCGACACTTGGTTATCGATTCACATCTGTTAGATGCCTACTAGTTTAGGCAGAGCATTCTCTAATCAGACAGAATGCTCTCGCCCTGTTCATCAATGACTTGAATGGCTTTTTTCAAGCTCGCTGCATTGCATTCTTCAATCGAACTAAATAAATCTGCTCTTATCAGCATGTGCTGTTTTACCGCACCATCTATCTCCTTGGTAATCACGGCATGCAGTCTATATTGACCATTGTCTTTCATAGGAGATACAGCAATGGAAAAGCCTTTGTGCTCAGTGCTCTCTGGTTGTGCTGGTTCTGCTGTGGCCTTGCCAAAAAGTTTTTGAAAAAAAGACATATCACCCCTTAATACGCTATGGTAGTTTTTTGTTGTTAATATCCATTAGGCATAATACGTTATCGCAGCAAATGAGTGAACTATTTCTATAGTGTTGAGTTCTCATTTGGCTTTATTTTGGTTGCACTATAGCAGGAGATACCTTGAAAAAATTAGCGTTTATCAACACAAAAAATCGCTATCGATACATTCCGATATCATATGAGAGGTTTGTGAGTAGATTCATAGCTATTGGGCGAGCGATAAGCGTCGTGATAATTGCTGGCGGTTTTAGCCATATCAGTTTTTCTCAAGCGCAAGACCCTACACTAGACCTCGCTAAGCTGAAAGATGCCTACCCCCAGCAAATAGTGGGCAGCGAGGGTAACAACCTAATCTGGCGAGATGGTGAGCGCATGGTGCTGCAATATAGTGCAATAGACAGGCCGCTAAATCAGGTATTAAAGGCACCGCTGTTGGGAGATATGTTTCGCTTTCATTACCCCAAACGTGCAGCGGCAACAGTACCCCAAATGTTGCATGACCCTGGACGAATCCGCTATGAATCATTTTTTACCAAGATGTATGGTGATTGCCGTAGGGGTGGAGTGAGAACAAGAAAAGTGGCTTGGTTACCGGCTTATCAAGGTGGTCATGTGAATATCACCACCACCAATGATGTTGACCAAGCCTTAGAGAGAGTAATGGCGGAGTTGAGCACATTACCTAGGGAAGTGATGAAATATTTAGTACCACAGGCTGGAGGCTATAATTGCCGAGAAATAGCCGGTACTAACAGGTTATCCGCCCATAGCTTTGGCATAAGCATCGACATCAATATAAAGTTTGCCAATTACTGGAAATGGGACGCACCGAACTTTTTATGGAAAAATAGCGTGCCGATAGAGATTGTGAGTATATTTGAAAAGCACGGTTTTATCTGGGGTGGGCGATGGCATCACTATGACACCATGCACTTTGAATATCGCCCAGAGCTGTTACGCTAGGTGCTAATTGCTGGACTCTATTCGCCAGAGCAGCCTATAAAAACTGCATGACAGAGGTCATTACACCATCTAGTATTTGCCTTTGAACTAACCCATGTCCATGCTCGGCTTCTATAT
Organism: uncultured Gammaproteobacteria bacterium; assembly: GCA_929200405.1. Taxonomy (GTDB): domain Bacteria; phylum Pseudomonadota; class Gammaproteobacteria; order Cardiobacteriales; family CAKMZF01; genus CAKMZF01. Next base: position 9,632 of record CAKMZF010000067.1, read on the forward strand.
TGAAATACAAGCCGAGATTATTTAATGCCACAACGTTGCTAAACGAGCAATCATTATTACTGGGTGTGACGACTTCATAAACAATATTAATACCTTGTGCATTAATCGCCCGAATCAACTGAAGCGTTTTATCCATGCCACCTTTCGGCAACACCCCTGTCATATATACGAAATCATCTTCATCAATGACATTGGACTGGGTAGAGGGGTAAAACTTTGCTTTTGCAGTGTAATGACTAGAGCTAACCTTGCCACCGTTTCTGTTATTGTGCAAGGTGATATATAACTGAGACGGAAATGCCTTTAACACCCGTTCTGTGTAGCGAGCACTGGCCGTGGCAGAAATGCCACAATTTTTGGCGTGCTGTTTATCCAAACTAAAATAACGGTTGGGATCAATGCCGAGATTCTCTCTCTCCTCATAAGCGTTAATCGCCAAGAAGCTACCGCCATACTTGTGAATAGCGTAAGCTCCAGCGTCAAATGCTTCCTGCTCATCATCATGAGGGGCAAACACTGTTATTGGCACTTTTTTCGCCGTATTGGTAAATGATTGAATCATCCAATCTGCACCACCGTCTAAAAAGCCTTCGGCGTTATAGCAGATATTACTAGTTGATAGCAAAAACTTATTGCGAGTGACATCACTGTCACGGCTCAAAGAGATGTCAATACAAGCAAAGACAACCTGACTATAATAGAGCAAAGAAATGATAGAAAAAAAACGGAAAATAGCAGTCATAGAAAAGTGGTTCAAAAAAAGCTGACAAATGATGGTGTGTCACAATGAGATAAAATATCTTCTTCCTAATGGCTATTTTAACAAACAGTTATTCAAAACTCTCCTTATAAATAACAATACAAGCTGTTAAATTGTACTTATTAAATGACAGCAGAACACAAATTACTAGTAATCAACATTAAAACAGCAATAGCAGCTCCGTTCCATAGCGGATACATCAGAGCATGATAAAATAACCTCATTCGATTTACCCTAATCCCCAAACAAGATAACTATGTCCAGCTCCTTGACCATGCGATTAAATAAATATATCAGTGACAGCGGAATCTGCTCTAGACGTGATGCAGATCGTCATATCGAGCAAGGGAATGTCTTTATAAATGGCAAAAGAGCAACCTTGGGAGACAGAGTTGTCGCCAATGACAAAGTCACGGTAAATGGTCAGAAAATAGCCGCCAGAGCAGTAGAAGACTTTGTACTCATCGCACTTAACAAGCCCGTGGGTATTGTAAGTACCACAGAGGAAACTGAGCCAGCTAATATCGTAAACTTTCTACACTACCCCTCACGAATATTCCCCGTTGGCAGGTTAGACAAAGACTCGCAAGGGCTGATACTGTTGACCAATAATGGCGATATCGTCAACAAAATACTCCGCGCAGGCAATAATCACGAAAAAGAATACATCGTCACGGTTAATAAACCGTTTGACGATAAATTCCTAGAAGGCATGCGCAATGGCGTACCTATGCTGGGAGTGAAAACCAAAAAATGTCCAGTAGAGCGAATTTCTCCAGCAGTTTTTAAAATAACCCTAGTGCAAGGGCTTAACAGGCAAATACGGCGTATGTGCGAGCACTTTGGCTACCAAGTTACCAAACTAGAGCGCACTAAGATAATGAATATCACCCTCAAAGGGTTAGGCGTAGGGGAGTGGCGTAATTTAACCGGAACAGAGCTAAGCGAACTAGAGCAACTAATATCAGGCTCAAGTTCAGAAGTAAAACAAGGTAAAAACAACTCACGAAAAAAGCCGAACACCACTCCAAAAAAAACGAACTCAAAATTCAAAACTACTCGCCCAGAAAGCAGTGGAAAATCAGCCACAAAACCTGCCAAAAGTAGAACCAAACCAAGTGGCGGAAGAAATAAAGCCACAAATAAGAAAAGTAAAAGTGCCGGAAGTCATGGAAAACCAAGGCATTCCAAAAATCAGATAACTAGAAGAAAATAACATAACGATTAGTTGAGTGAATCAAGTATAGCGTGAAAGAGCTTTCGTAGTCGTAAAGTCGTTATAATCATTGGTCATTGTGAATCTGTATCAGAAGCGGCTTATAAATAATGGGCTTTGTGGAGCAAACCAGAAAAGCAGTTATATCTACCCTAAACGCATGTTATGTGTTTAGGGATAGTTTATTTTTAACTCAGATAGAGAATAATTACTACAAATCTTACAGCTCTGATCAGCAATACTGTTTCAGTGTATAAGTATTTAATTTTAAGTTTCCATTTGCTAAGTATGGCGGCAATATGAGAAGGATTTATGTTTATAGATGAGGTTACCAATAAGTTGGTGGGATCTACTATATAGATAAGATATCAAATATTGATGGAATGGAGTGGTGAGAGTAATTTTTGGTCTGGAAAGAGAGCGCTGAAATTGAATTTCCTAGAAGATTAACAGGAAAGCGGCGTTAGCGTGCAAAAAACTTAATTTACAAGATTTGATTAACTAGAGAAGCATTATTTTGGTAATACTTTTTTAGTTGAAAATTGTTTTTATTTCTGAAGATCTAACTTATAATCGTGCCAATCACAATAAAATAACAAATATATGGTGGGTGAAATTGAAAAATATAGGAATATCTTTTAGTGCTATTTTAGCAATAACGATTTTATCTGCATGCAAAAGCACAGAGGTGCCTGATTATTCGTCTCCAAAATCAGGGGCAATTGCGTCGTTAAAATTGCCAGCAATATCAAATCGCTTTGCGACGATGTTTTCATCAGGTGGTGACGGCGTAACTATTCGCTATTCGATGCAAAACACATGTATTAAACAAAGTGCGTTGGATAAAAAGTTTATCTCACAAGGGGGCGTTATCTCTATACCTGCAGAGACTCAGCTAACGATAAGTTTAACATCTACTCAAGATGGGTTTACATGTAGCGGAACAAAAGTTTTTTCGCCTACTGCTGATGGAGAGTATGAAATTACTTTCAATGTGCTTTATAAAAAATGTAGCTTTAGTCTTTACCAAAACACTACAGCAACAACAAGAATACCGCTTAAATATGAACAAAGTATACAATCTAACTTACCCAATTGCTCATAACCAAATTAAATAGGAATCTTATGAAAGTTTCAAAATTTATCTCAATAGTCCCAGCATTTTTATTGTTAGCTGCTTGCTCAACACCTTCTGCATGGAGCCCAACTGAACAGAGCGAGTTATCAGATATCGCTATTAAAGCAACTGTAATATCTGATAATGCAAATATCGGCATTGATCATACTGATGATAAATCTCTGCTCTTAGATGATAAAACACCTGGTCAAGGGGGATTGTTAGGTATTGTTATGCTAGCAGCCGCAGATGGAATAGCGAATCAATATCAAAGTAGCACTGCTGAACAAGAAGATGGTAAGCATATACCGATAGTACAAGCTGCTATCCCACAAGATATGGATAGTCGAGTTAATCAGATTATTACTGAAGCGATTAGAAAGCACCCCCAGTTAGGTACAAAGATTTCTAATAAATCTACAAATCATATTAGCTCTAAAGTGGAGAAGTTTGGCTTCAAAAGATTAGAAAGAGCTAATAAAGTAACCAAATATGGCTTTATTATGACAGTTTCGGTTGCACAAAATGCCAATGGTAAAACACATTTTACTAAGAAGTTCTTTACCTTCTCAGAGCCTAGAACATTGAAAGCCTATGCAGAAAATCCAGCATTAATTGAATCAGCTATAACAGAAGCGTTTACTGATTTTAGTAATGAGCTACAGGTTATGTTTTAAGGTTCAATTTTATTTTCCAAGGTGAATAAATGCGTCAATTTGCCTTGGAAAGGTATTGATTATTTCTGCTGCTGATACTAGCAAGACTTCTGGTGTGTGATATTAAAGAATTTTCAATTAATAGCTTATGTTTCAAGAAGATGGCATCCGTAGCCAACCATAAATACTGCTATTTTTAATACGCCAATGTTTGTTTGCTTTCTCAAGATCAAAAGATTCACGGGGTGGTGAGAATGGTCCTGGGTTTTGTTGAATAATCTCGAGCTTCTGCTGGATTAGGTCGACATTCGAGACGATAGCCACGTGACCGTATGGATTTAAAACCGTTGGTTTAAACACCAATAAGTCGCTTATCATTGGAGTGCTGTCTATTTCTATATCGGTTGATTTCGCTGCCACAGCATCTATATTATTGCTGAACTGCAACAACCCACGTTGCTTATTGATAGCTCCGGAAGCTATGTTGGGGTCATAAAAACTTCGAGCATGTCCATAGCTATCTGGCATTTTATGATTTAAATATTGATAATAATAGCGTTTTACAAACTCAACACATTGATATTTGAGCCCAAGATTATAACCATCCTTAGCAAGGTTTCTTTCTAATACATGATTGACGCCACCGTTATAAAATACAGGGACTCCGTGCAAAGTATCAAGTTCTGTACCTATTTCTATCGTCGGGTTTATATTAACTTTGGTTGCAAATTTGTAGGTTAGAAAAGACAAGCCGACGAACAGTAATAGGCCAGCTATTGTTTTTTTGAGTAGAGAAGGTTTGAGCATCGGTAAGTCTTGATGGTCTTGATCTAGATAGTTATTGTTAAGAGATTCAAATTATTTTGACTGAGTCGAGTTGTTTTGTAGTTAAAAAATTCAAAATAACAAGAAATATGCAATTAGTTATTAAATTAAAGTATAGTAAATTTGCTTTAGATTATCACCTGCTAACTATTCATTATGATCAAGTATATCAAATCGAAAAATGCACGTGAGCTGACGATAGGATGGACTACTATAG
>CAKMZF010000068.1:0-1839 GCA_929200405.1 uncultured Gammaproteobacteria bacterium
GGCAGCTCCCCCCGACTGTGTGTTGGCAGCAAGAGTAGGTTCGGTCTGAGTTGTCGTGATTGCTTGTTGGGCATTAACGGCATAAAAACCTACCCCCCAAGCGGTTAAAATACCAGCCACTACCCACATACTTAAAGGTATCGCTTTGTCTTCTTCAGTAGGCTCTGTTTTTTCTCTGTCATGTGCAGTGGACATATGTGTCTCCTTGTAAATCTATTGATGTGAGAGAGATTTTAAATAAGCGACTAATGCGATAGCATCATCTGTCGCCAAGATGGTTTTGCCCTTAGGAACAGTTCCTTTAGGTAGTGGAACTGCCTGTTTCCCCGGAGGAATAAGATTTTTGTCAACGGTAGTAAATAAGAACCTATGCGGTGGCATGATGCTATTAGGCACCACTGCCGTTGGTTGATATAAGTGAATGAGATGCCAAATGTCAGCTGGAAGGCGAGAACCAACATTATGCAGATCAGGGCCAGTACGCATGGTGCCGAGCAAATGAGGGCGGTCATAAATATAGTCTCCAGCTGTTGATGGTCGTTTGCCCCAGCCTCTGGCTATATCTACATAGTTTTTATCTCTGACCTGCTGGGTATGACAATAGACGCAGCCTAAAGAAACATATAGCTCACGGCCTTTTTGCTCTATCGGAGTGTAATTAGTTACTCCAGCTGAGGGTTTTGTTTGCCAATCCTGTAAATGACTGCCAGCGACAATAATTAACAGCGCGAACAACAAAATACCTAACGCGCCACCCATAACTGCTAATACTCGTTGCATTACACTGCTCCTAGTAATTCTTGCTCTCTTTCAGGTTCAGGTAGATCAGATCGTTGAAAAAACAAATGATATAAATTAATGGCCATTAAAATATGACCAGCCGTCATCATAGCGCCAGCGATAGAGCGCAAAATTAGCCATGGTTTTAAGAGAATTACAGAGGTCATAAAGGGCGTATTAGCATCATTCATGGCCTGCCCCTGTAATACGCCGCCAATGCTTAGCGCAGCGACATAAAGTGAAATCCCAAGAGTGGCTAACCAAAAGTGCCAGCGAATCCAGCTCAGATGTTGCCATTCCTCATCAGCCACTCTGGGGCCGATAAAATAAATGGCACCAAACATGATTAAGCTAAAAAAGGCATACATACCGAAATGTGCATGACCGACGGTATACTGGGTGAAGTGAACGGCTTTATTGATTGATGGCAGAGCCTCTAATGAACCTTGCACGGACGAGAGTAGATAGCAGATGGCACCTAAAACGATGAAGCGCAACGCATTAGAGCGCCAACATTTCTTCCAATTATGACGAATAGTGCCCCTCATATTAGTCGCAAAGGCCAGCACGGGAAGTAGCATCATCACACTGCTAACAATCGAAATGAGCTGCACCCAATAAGCAACGGGACTGCCAATTAAGTGATGTACTCCAACCTGTGCATAAAATAGCGCTAATCCCCAGAAGCCAATGAGAGACAATCTATAAGAGCTAATAGGGACGCCAAGAATTTTTGGGATCAAATAATAAGCAGTGGCTAGTGCTAGAGGGGTTATCCATAGTCCGAGTACATTATGCCCAAACCACCAGTTCATTACTGCCTCACTGGTTCCTTGAAAAAGCCCAGGGGTATTTGCCAGTAAAAACAAAACAGGAAACCACACTAAAGCCGCAGAAATATACCAAAGAGAGACATAGAGGTGCTGTACTTTTCGTTTGGCTAGCGTGAGCAATAGTGGGATGGCCATAATGAGTCCTGCTATCACGAAAAGAATGTCAACGGACCAATGAAATTCTAAAAATTCCTTGCCATCGGTATAACCGAAAAATAACCCAATA
>CAKMZF010000068.1:1939-14351 GCA_929200405.1 uncultured Gammaproteobacteria bacterium
CAATATTCCATAACCAAGCAGCCGCTACCACCCAGCTCTCACCCCTGAGCTTAGCGGCTAGCAATCTGGGTAATAACCAAGTGATTACTCCCAATGCTGCCATTGAAGCCCAGCCATACATCACCAGATTTAGATGCAGGGGACGGATTCGACCAAAGGTCAGAAATATAGAATCCGCCCAGAACTCTGGAGCGTGCAATTTGACAGAGGCTAGCAGACCAAAGAAAGAACCGATTAACAGCCATATAGTAGCCGAACAAAGCAGCAGTTTTACAGAGTTTCGACTAGAATAATCTAACGCCTCTAGCTGAGCTGCATTGTCATTCTCTGGAGTAGGGCTGGTATTCTCTTTAGTATGGAAAATAACTTTTGAGCCCTCTCCCCCCCAAACTGCGGAGTGTTGAGACATACTCCAAATAAAAAAGAACAGAGTGGCAACGGAAGCTAAAAAGCAAAAAATTAATAAAGTGGCGATGGTTATATCCATTTGATAACTCCTAACGCGTTATTTGGTAAGTGAAAGATGGCTGCTGTCGGCGTCAGACTTTGGAGGATGACTCTGTGAGGCATAAACACCGCCAACCAATAAGGCGCCACCCAAGGTATTTCCAATAGTGACCCAAAGTAAATTGTGCCCCATTCCCAATAAGCCGATCTCAGGATTTTCTGGACCGAAGAGTGCGAGAATATGAAGGGTCATATTGGCAACGGAGTGTTCATAACCGCAGGCAATAAAGGCGAGTAAACACCATGCGATCGCTATCAGCTTTGCCGCTTCATTTTGTAATCGTATGCCCATCCATAATGCCAAACAGACAAGCCAGTTGCAGAGAGCAGCTCGGGCGATAAGTACCACCCAGCTATAATTCATCTTCTTATGCACTGCATGCTGTAAGAAATCAGCGCTAGATCCATCGATAATTAACACGCCTTTGCCAATCTTATAAATAAGCACTAAGAAGAGCGCACCTGTTAGATTGGCGATAAATATAAAGCCGCAAGTTGCTAGCCCTGAACCCAATGATATATAACGACGGCGAATAGCGAGAAAGACGTACATAACATAGCCTGTGAAAAGCTCTGCGCCAGCAAACACTACTAATATAAGTGCCAAGCCAAAGGTGCTGCCCATAGCTAATGCACGATATGCGGGATCAATGGACGCACCGATGGTGAAAATTAATAAAATGGCCAAACCAACATAGGCCCCAGCTGCCATGCCGCCAATCCACATAGAAAACTTGTGTTGCTTTAGCATTGATGCTTTTTTTTGCCCTAGTAGCGCTAATGATTCAGTTTGTTCGAAATAATTCATTCCATTCACTTATTATATTTATAACATATAAAAAAAATACATCTTTATAGTTAATAAAACTCAATAGTTAATTAGTAATTGAGTTTGGTGTGGAATTTAGCACACCAAACAGGTAAATAAAATACCTATTTTTGTTTTTGCTTATTTCTTTGCTAAATAGCAGATTTTTTACTATGGAAGTGTAGAAATTATTGACGAGCTTGCTGGCGGTATAGACTGGGAGAGAGTTGGTAATAATTTTTAAAAGCTCTGGAAAATGCTGCGGTTTCTGAAAACCCAGTGCGAATAGCTATTTCATATATCGGTAATTGAGTGTTGATAACTAGCCGTCTGGCGGTTTGCAGTCTTAATCTGAGGTAGTAGACTTTGGGGCTCATCGCGAAAATATTGTGAAATAAATTCTCTAACTGTCGCACAGAGAGTTTTACTTCAGAGCTGGCCGCTAGGGTTTTGATAGTGATAGGCGTATCTAAATTGGCCTCCATTAATCGAATGCTGGCAGCCACTCTCGGCTCATGGTGTTGCAGCGCACCCAAAGCGACTAATGGCTGGGGGTCATTGGGGTTTTGAGAATTGTCATATAAAAACACACTGGCGACTTCTAGCGCTAGCGTATAGCCATAGCGTTGTCTTATCCAATAGAGAATAAAGTCTATGGTTGGCGAAGCACCCCCAATGGTCACGCAGTTGCCATCTATAATAAATCTATCGGGTCGAACTTTGATATTGGGAAATTTTCTATCAAATTCCTCTAAATCCTCCCAATGGGTGGTGGCTTTTTTGCCTGCCAATAATCCAAGTTTTGCCATTACCCAACTGCCTGACTCAATGCCAATCACTAAGGCGAATTTTTTGCTGTATTGACGCAGTTTGGAAAACTGCTGCGTTGGCAGGTGTTTATCCACATTAAAGCCAGCGATAATCATTAGAGCATCTGCTAGGGGCTCATACTCGACACTTTGCTGAGCTTGAAGAGGCAGATTGCAACTGAGCATGGGGGCTTGCTGATCTAAACTGATTACTGTCCAGCTAAATAATTGACGTCGAGAGATACGATTTGCGGCACGCATGGTATCCAACGCTGCGGCGACGTTCATCATTGATGCGCCTGAAAGCACCAATAATATAACCGAGATTGGCTTTGGCGAGGGAGAAAATAATGTCATTACCAGTATTATCAAATTTACTTCGTAAATGATCAATATAAAAATAAAAACTCATGCCATTATATCGTTACTTACATAGTAGTTTGATGAATAAATTACGAGACCAAATTAATCACACGAATCTTGTACTTGCGCAGCTGTGCAGTAACAATCTGTTGGAGAGAACTATGCCACTTAATTTTAACACCAAGCCTTTTATCACTTGTGCGGTTACCGGTTCTGGTGGCACTCAAGACCGCTCCCCGCATGTGCCGCGCAGTCCAAAAGAGATTGCCGAGAGTGCGATAGCAGCTGCAAAAGCAGGGGCAGCAGTAGTGCATTGCCATGTTCGTGACCCAGAGACAGGGCAGCCCAGCCGCAGTGTTGCGCTTTATCGTGAACTCACAGACCGGATTCGGGATAGTGATACCGATGTAGTGCTTAATCTAACCGCAGGCATGGGCGGCGATATGGTATTTGGTAATGTCGAGTCACCGTTACCTGTAAATGCCGAGGCAACAGATATGGTGGGTGCCACAGAGCGCATGGCACATGTGGCTGAATGTCTGCCTGAGATATGCACGCTAGATTGCGGCACTATGAATTTTGCTGAGGCCGATTATGTGATGACAAACACTCCTGGCATGTTACGAGCGATGGGGCAGATGATGACAGACTTAGGTGTGCGCCCAGAAATAGAAGCATTTGATACAGGCCATCTATGGTTTGCTAAACAGTTGGTTAATGAGGGCATTATTCAAGATCCAGTGATGATACAGCTCTGCATGGGCATTCCTTGGGGCGCTCCAGATGATTTAAATACCTTCATGGCAATGGTTAATAATATTCCAGAGAGTTGGACAATTTCAGCCTTTTCTATTGGTCGAAATGAAATGCCATTTGTGGCTGCTGCGCTATTGGCTGGGGGTAATATCCGTGTCGGTTTAGAGGACAACCTTTGGTTAGAAAAAGGCGTGTTGGCAACCAATGCACAACTGGTGGAAAAGGCAGTCACTATTGCCACGAATATGGGTGCTAGCTTGTTGACAGCAGCTGAGGTGAGAGAAAAATTGCAGTTGACCAAACGCGCACCATCGGCCGCTTAAACAGTGTCGAAAAATGGATTAGGAGAAGAGATATGACAGGTCAGAACAAAGCGGCCATTATTGGTGGTGGTGTTATCGGCGGTGGTTGGGCTGCTAGGTTTTTATTAAATGGCTGGGATGTCACGGTTTTTGATCCTGATCCAGAGGCAGAGCGAAAAATACACGCCGTACTTGTTAATGCGCGGCGCAGCTTGCCAAAGCTGGCGGATGTGGCTATGCCAGAAGAGGGGAAATTGGTATTTGTTGCTAGTATAAAAGAGGCTGTGATGGAGGCGACTTGGGTGCAAGAGTCAGTCCCTGAGCGACTAGACTTTAAGCAAAAAGTGTTTGCTGATATTCAGGCGCATGCGCCCAAAGCGGCGATTATCGGTTCCTCTACCTCCGGTTTCACCCCCTCTGATTTACAGCAAGGGGCTGCCGATGCAGGGCAAATTATCGTGACACACCCTTTTAATCCCGTGTATTTATTGCCAGTAATAGAGCTGGTGCCATCATCGCAAAACTCAGTGGAGATGGTTGAGAGAGCCATGGCACTGCTAACCAGTATTGGGCTAAAGCCATTGCAAGTGAGAGCAGAAATTGATGCGCATATTGCAGATCGTTTGCTCGAAGCGGTGTGGCGTGAGGCGCTGTGGTTAGTCAAAGATGGCGTTGCCACAACCGAGGAAATTGATGATGTTATCCGGTTTGGTTTTGGCTTGCGTTGGGCGCAAATGGGGTTATTTGAAACCTATCGAATCGCTGGTGGAGAGGCGGGCATGAAGCACTTTATCTCGCAATTTGGTCCGGCACTATCGTGGCCTTGGACGAAGTTGATGGATGTGCCAGAGCTTACCGATGAGCTGATTGAGAAAATCGCTGAGCAATCAGACGCCCAGTCTGGGCAATACTCTATTCGTGAGCTAGAGCAGATTAGAGACGACAACTTGGTCGGCTTTATGCGAGTGCTAAAAGATAACGACTGGGGTGCCGGTGCTTTACTGAATCAATACGATAAACAGCTTAAAGCAACCCAACCAACTGCCGAAAAGGTAATGCCGAGTTCACAGCCGTTGAGATTGCGGGATTGTCAGGTATTACCGAGCTGGATAGATTACAACGGGCATATGACTGAGCACAGATATTTGGAAGTTTTCAGTGCTACCTCAGATGCACTACTGCTTGCTATTGGCGCGGATGATGATTATGTGAACAACGGTAAAAGCTATTTTACGGTCGAAACGCATATTATGCATATTGATGAAGTCAAAGTAGGTACTGCACTGTATTCGACAGCACAGCTGCTCAAGGTAGATGCAAAACGTATACATGTATTTTATCGCCTTCATGTTGCAGACGATGATCGCGTTATCGCCACAGCAGAGCAAATGCTACTGCATGTAAATTTGGCCGCCAGCAAAGCCTGTCCAGCAGAAGACGCAGTGATGGCAAAGCTGCAACCGCTAGCAGATGCACATGTTGATTTGCCTATACCAGAGAAGGCTGGCAGATACGTTGGTGAAAGGTAGCAATGAAAGAGTCGTTGAGGTAAGAAAATGAATTTCGGTTTGAATGAAGAACAAGACATGATTGTGGAGACCGTCCGCAGTTTTGTTGAAAATGAGATTTACCCCCATGAAGATTTGGTGGAGAAAACCGGCCAAGTGCCTGCTGAAATAGGGCAGGAGATAAAGCAAAAAAGCCAAGAGCTGGGTTTTTTCGCCTGTAATATGCCGGAGTCAGTTGGCGGAGCTGGATTAAATCATTTTGATTTTACTTTAGTAGAAAGAGAGCTAGGGCGTGGTTCAATGGGGCTAACCGCTTTTTTTGGTCGACCATCTGGCATATTAATGGCCTGTGAAGGTGAGCAAATTGAGCGCTATTTAACACCAGCAGTGAGTGGCAAGAAGTTTGATGCCTTGGCGATGACCGAACCCAGCGCAGGCTCCGATGTTAGAGGAATGCAATGCACTGCTAAGGCAGATGGTGATGATTGGATAGTTAATGGCACCAAGCACTTTATCAGCCATGCCGATATCGCCGATTTTGTGATTGTCTTTGTAGCCACTGGTAGTGAGGAAACGCCTCGCGGCACCAAAAAATTGATTACCTGCTTTTTGGTAGACAGAGACACTGCTGGTTTTGAGATATTATCGGGATATGATTCGGTCAGTCATCGTGGCTACCAGAACTGCGTGCTGAGTTTTCAGAACTGTCGGCTGCCTAAAAGTCAGATATTAGGCGAAATTCATCGGGGTTTTGATATTGCTAATAATTGGCTATATGGCACCAGATTAACAGTAGCAGCCAGCTGTGTAGGCAGAGCGCGTCGAGTGTTTGATTTGGCATTGCCCTATTGTGTGGAGCGTAAGCAATTTGGTCAGCAAATAGGTAAGTTTCAAGGTGTGTCATTTAAGCTTGCCGATATGATTACTGAAATAGATGCGGCAGACTTACTCACCCTAAGTGCCGCATGGAAGCTAGATGCGCAGCAACCAGCGAACCGTGAAATAGCCAGTGCTAAACTTTACGCTTCGGAAATGCTAGCGAGAGTCACTGATGAGGCGATTCAAATATATGGTGGTATGGGGCTGATGGACGATCTGCCACTAGCTAGATTTTGGCGAGATGCTAGGGTTGAGCGCATTTGGGACGGCACCTCAGAAATTCAACGACACATTATCTCACGTGAGCTATTGAGACCTATCGGTGGTTGATGATGAGTGCAGTGGGTAAAAATAGTACAGATAATTTATGGGCGACAGATAAGCTTAAAAGACTGTTAAACCCTAAAACCATCGCTTTTGTAGGCGGTGCTCCAGCGCAAGAGGCGATACGTCAATGCGTCAAAATGGGTTATCAAGGCGAGATTTGGCCAGTACATCCGACCCTACAATCGGTTGAGGGTTATCCCGTTTATCGGCAAATAGCGGATCTGCCAGCAGGACCAGATGCCTGCTACATCGCGGTCAATCGTGAGCTAACTGTAGAGATAGTTGCTGCATTAGCCGGTAAAGATGCTGGTGGTGCAGTGTGTTATGCATCAGGGTTTCGAGAGACACTTAATAATCAGCAAACAGAAATCAGCCAAGACGAATCCGGTGTTTTATTAGAGCGTAAACTGTTGGCTGTCAGCGCAGATATGCCCTTCTTTGGCCCCAACTGCTATGGCTTTATCAACTATCTTGATGGCGTTATCTTATGGCCAGACCAACACGGTGGTAGGCGGTTGTCGGCTGATGAGGTTGGAGTCGCCATTATTACCCAATCCTCAAATCTGTCGATTAACCTCACCATGCAACAACGGGGCTTGCCCCTGGCGTATATGTTGACAGCTGGTAATCAAAGCAAAGTAGGGCTGTCAGACATGGCACTGGCGGTTATTGAAGATCCACGAGTCACTGCGTTGGGGCTGCATATCGAAGGATTTGATGATATTCGGCAGTTAGAATATTTAGCACAGCGCTCACGCGAGCTAGCAAAACCCATAGTGATGCTAAAAGTTGGCCGTAGTCAACAAGCCCAAAGCAACACCTTGTCACATACCGCCTCACTGGCAGGCTCTCATCAAGTATCAATAGCATTTGCAAAGCATTTGGGTTTTGCCAATGTAGATGCTGTCGGCGATTTTATAGAAACCTTAAAACTGCTCCATTACTTTACCTACCTAGAGAGCTATCATTTAAATGCAATGGTGTGCTCTGGTGGTGAGGCCAGTATTATGGCAGACACCGCAGTTGGTCGAAAAGTGGACTTTCCCAGTCTCCCTGAGCCGACAGTACAGCAACTACAGAACACTTTAGGCCCATTGGTGTCTATCAGTAATCCGCTGGATTTTCATACCTATATTTGGAATGATGTTGAGAAAATGGCAGCGGTGTTTGAAACCATGCTGCAAACCCAAAGCGATAATGTGATTAACAGGTTCGCCCTATCTATTTTTATTATAGACTTTCCACGAGCGGATCGTTGTGATCCCAGCGCATGGTATCCGCCATTAGAGGCAATGATTATTGCAATACAGCGCTTTCAAGATCAGTATGGCAGATTACCAAGAGTTGCGATAACCGCCTCATTACCTGAGAACTTACCCGAGACCATCATCTCTGAAATTACTGAAAAATACGCCATTGCTACCTTCGGAAGCTTTGCGGCTACGCTGGCAGCAGCAGAGGAAGCAGCAGATATTTATCAGGCATGGCAGCAACCTTTACCAGCTCCGCTTTGGCTGTTATCGCCTGTTGCAGCAGGGAGCCGAATGGTCGTAGAAGAATCAGTCGCCAAACAACAGTTACAGCAATATGGACTTTCCATACCTGCCCAAGGGGTTGCGATAAATGTTGAGGAGGCAGTGAATATTAGTGAGAAATTGGGATATCCCGTGGTCTGTAAAGCACGTGGCATTGCCCACAAAACCGAAGCTGATGCGGTGCGGCTATTTCTAAAAGACGCAGCAGCAGTGCAACAAGCTGCTGTAGGACTATTGCAGATTAGCGATAGCCTATTAGTGGAGTCGATGATAGCCCAGCCAGTTGCTAACCCTGTTGGTGAATTACTGATTGGAGTAACTCATTCACCTCCTTTTGGGCCGGTAATGACCATTGGCGCTGGCGGCATTCTGGTAGAGTTATTGCAAGATAGCGTTAATTTGTTACTGCCAGCCTCTGAGATGACGATTCATCAATCATTACAACAGCTAACAATCTCCAAATGTTATGATGGATTTCGTGGTAAACCAGCATGGGATATCGAAGCCGTGATAGAGGCGATACAGGCAGTACAGTCTTGGGTCTGTGACAATCAGGCAGTATTACTTGAGCTAGATATTAATCCGCTATTGGTTTGTGAGAAAGGGGTTTACGCTGCGGATGCCTTGATTGTTTTGGCAGAGAATGGTCATGGCAATAGTAAATAACAATGAGCAAGATAAAAGCAGAGAAATCAACCCGTAAAATTAAGATTAGAGAATTGAATTAAGGAAGAGAAATGGCACAGGCTATCCGTACGAAAATTGAAGATAATATTTTTGAAATTACCCTAGATCGCCCTAAAGCAAATGCGATTGATCTTAACACCAGCCGAGAGATGGGCGAGTGTTTTAAAAAATTCCGTGACGACCCCGAGCTGAGAGTAGCAATTATCCGCACAGCGGGAGATAAATTTTTTAGCGCGGGGTTTGACCTAAAAGCAGCAGCAGATGGCGATGCGGTAGACGGCGATTATGGTGTTGGTGGTTTTGGTGGCCTGCAAGAACTAAGAGGGCTAAACAAGCCAGTAATCGCCGCCGTACATGGCATGGCAGTCGGCGGAGGCTTTGAGCTAGCACTATCTACCGATATGATCTACGCCAGTGAAAATGCGACCTTTGCGCTACCAGAGATTAAAGCCGGCACTTTGGCCGATGCTGCCAGTATTAAGCTGCCAAAGCGGATACCCTATCATATCGCCATGGAAATGCTTTATCTCGGTCGTTGGATGGATGTAGAAGAAGCCGCCCGATGGGGGCTGGTAAATGCTGTGCTGGCAGATGAAGAAGCGCTAATGAGTCATGTCTGGGAAGTCGCCAGAAAGTTGGCAGGAGGGCCGACGCTGGTATTTGCCTCAATCAAAGAAGTGGTTAGAGAAGCAGAGGGCAGAGACTTTCAAGACATGATGAACCGAATCACCAAGCGTCAGCTAGAAACCGTAGATGTGTTGTATGACAGTGAAGACAATATGGAAGGCTTTAAAGCATTCTCAGAGAAGCGCGAGCCGCAATGGAAAGGCAAATAACGGAGAAGATAAGCCGAGTGGATTGCTAAAGTCTGTCGTGAAAACTCACACAGGCTCTGCAAAATTATAGGCCATAACTAAGTGCGTATAACCGTATATAGTGCAGGATCGGCAACTAAGCCTTCGATTTGGATATGACCCAAAGCCTCACGCATTTTTTTATTGGCTGCGAAGAAAGCCTCCATGCTTTCCCACTCCGCCACGTTGATCAGCTGATAAGTCGCATCGGCTTGCAAAGCACGATGAAGTTTGGTGGAAATGTAGCCCTGCTGTGCCTGCATGAAGTTTCGCACCGCATCCCAATACTCTATGCATTCCTCAATCCTGCCGACAGGGACAGTAAAAGGGTTGATTAAGATCACTTTGTTTTCCATGCATAACTCCGCGAATGATATTTATTTGTATATAAGGTATCGCAAGTATAGATATAAATACAGAATAAATAGTTGCTAGACATTTAAATATAACTAACAAATAATGATTATATGAAATTAACCCGAAAAATTATCTATATTTGGTATCGTCTCACTTTTTGTTTGAGTCTTTTATTGTGGCCTCCTGCGTATGCGGAGACCTCCTCAACGCTGTCTGACTTTGATTTTAACGCTCAGGGTATAAGCGCAGCACAATTTTCTGGCAGAACAGTCATCGCTGCCAGCCGAGACACAGAAGCCCTGTGGTCACTGTATTTTTCGCCTGATAAAACTGTAGTTGTCACCGTGATTAACCCAGCAGAGAAAGGGACGACCACAGATGTTTTAACGCAGTTTAGTCCGCGCAGTGGCCTGTGGTCGATGCCAGAAAAAGATGTGGTTTGTTTGCAGACCAAGCCCCTGAGCACCCCAAGTCTGTCAAGCAATGTCACCACAAAGCAGTGTTTTTTCGCTAGTCGTAATGGTCGTGGAACCGATTGGCGAGTGTTAGAGAAAATCAAGCAGGGCGGTTTTCAGCCTAAAGACGCTCAAGCACACCGTGGCGAATACCAAATAGTCTATTCGATCTCTGGAGATCAGAGCAGCAAACTGGGTAAACAGTTACTGCCGATGCGAACGCGACTTAAAGACTTGGCAACGTGGCGCGGTCATGTCTTAGTAGGAAGAACATTAAAAGACAAAGAATCTTGGGTAGCCAAATATTATGCCGATGGAACGCTAAGCTTTGTTTATGGGTCTGGAAGGCGGTTTGAAGGACAATATGAAATTAAAGATGGCAATATATGCATGACGTTTCCGGCTACACCTGCTGCTGGTGGATGCAGAGGCCCAAAAGAAGTTGATGGCAAGTTAGTATGGGTTGCCACAAAAACAGGAGCATTTATCTCTCAAGTTCTGTTTTTGCTGCCGATAGCAGATGAGAGTATTAAGCCTAGCACGATAAAGCCAGAATCTGATGGCGTAAATAAAGACATCACTATTGATGAGAATATAGAGAAGAAAGACTTAGAACTAGCCGAAAACTCCCCCCAAAGTCGAGACTTTACGCTGTCTAAAGGTCAATGCTATGCAGTCATAGCGACTCGGAAAAGTTTAGCAGGGGTGAGAAAAGCGATCAAAAAAAGCATTCACCCCAAGGCGGCAGTATATGTCAATGCAAAAGGGCGCTATGTGATATCGGCATTTCATCAATTCTCTGATAAAAAAGTTACCAAAAAACTCATCAAAGAACTGATATCAGCAGGTTTGCTGCCGAAAGACACTCAATGCGCCAGAGGCAATCAGTTTGTATTGCAAGTTGATAACTGGGCAAAAGCCAGTGACAAAAAAATTAAACAAGCGTTAGCGGCTGCAAAAGCTCAGAAGAAGCTAAACTAACGAGCATAATCATCCATATTTAATCATCATGTATCATCATATTTTGGGCTTAGGGAATAGATAATATCAGTTGATTGTCTTGTTGAGAGAAATTGAGGTGACGTAAAAAACTCATCCCTAATAGCACCTTGTTGTCACCCATATTCTCGACAATAGAGCCTTCGACATTATCTATGCGAATATCGCCTAAGCTGATGCTTTTCAAGTCTGTACTATAAGCAATCGCTCTGCCATTGGCGGTAGATATAGGGTGAGCTGCACCACGTTGCAGGTTTAGTTTCTGTTCCAGAGCGGCAGGTATCGCCACCACCGTCGCACCAGTGTCTACAAAAAAAGTTACCTCTACACCATTGATTTCGCCATTCGCCACGTAGTGACCGCTGCGGTTACGCTTGAGAGTTACCTGCTCAATACCATTGGCGGTGATAGTCTTCACGTTCTGATTCGGGTTAAATATTTGAGACTCCCATTTTGTGAAAACCAGCATTAGCAAGACAATCACCACTGCCCAAAAAAGAAACATTTTACCCGTACTTTGCATACTCATACCCTTTGCTTGTCAGCCGTTTTTCGCCTATGCTGTCGTTGCAGTTTACCCTATTTATACCTAGCCAAATCATAAGAAATAATGATGAATACAACCCAATCCACCGCATCAAATACAACCGAGAAAACTTCCTCACAGCCCAAAATCACCCTTGTGGTTGCCGCCAGTCTAAACAATGTCATTGGTGTGGATAACGGTTTACCATGGCATTTGCCCAGTGATCTGCAATTCTTCAAATCGCAAACACTCGGTCATCCCATAGTTATGGGGCGCAATACTTGGATTTCGATAGGTAGGGCATTACCAGGTCGTACAAATGTGGTGATTAGCAGCGCAAGCCGAGAAACACTGGCGCTACCAGAGTCCGTATTGTTATTCTCAGACTTCACCCAAGCATTGGCAGCATTGGCAGACACCTCTGAGATTATGGTGATTGGCGGTGCCATGTTATATGAATCTGTGTTGCCAATGGCAGATGCTGTGAGCTTAAATAGAATTCAAACCACAATAGAAGGCGGTCATGCTTTCTTTCCAAATTTGCCAGCCACAGAGTGGAAACTCACATGGGAAGAGCAAGTACCAGCAGATGAGAAAAACAATTTTGACCAATTACGCCAGCGCTGGGAACGTGACTAAATAAAAAAAGGGAGAATACTCTCTCCCCTTACACCCCATCGTTGTGGGTCTGGAGACTTTACGCCTCCTCCGGATGATCCGCCAAATACGCTGCCCTATTG
>CAKMZF010000069.1 GCA_929200405.1 uncultured Gammaproteobacteria bacterium
TATCACTTTGTCTCTTATGGCATAAGTAAGCCTTCGCAATATAAGCAATTAGTGCAATTTAACTTTCAAGGTGCAGAAACTGGGATTTATCCAAATGGTTCTAACTTTAATAAAACCGACATAATTACTGATAACCTTCTTGAACGAGCCCATAGTGATTTAGACCTAAAAGTCCCTTATGATAAATTTGTTAAAGCAATATCAGTTAATTCAACTCCAGATTTCATTGAAGATTTCAAGAAATTAAATGAAAATATTTCTGCTAAGGATTTAAAGAACCTACCCGAGCAAACTCTGCAAAATTATTACAAAGAGCTTGACAACTTCATGACATCTTTGAAAGAAGAATCTAATTCATATGCAGAAATAGTTCTTAATAATACCGATCTAAATATAACCGAGAAACAAGCAAACGATATCATCAGTGACTTATTATCTATTTGGCAAAGCTACATGATTTCAGAGGTAGGTATCTTAAATAAAAGTGATACTCTTCTTAATCTATCCCCATCATCCCTAGTACAAAGTGACTTAATAATCGCAATTAATGGTCTTTTTGATTATGTGGACAATTTTGAACGCCGAATCAAACAGCTTATACAAGCAACACCTGCTTCTAAAAATATGTTAAGTACTACTCATAGCATGTCTTTCGACGATATTCTTTTTCTTTTAAATCAAGAAAGGATCAACAAACTCTCTGTCGCGCAAAGACTAGCACTTCAATACACAATTACATCAAACAGCACTGTCCAAAATAGTTATTTGGAAACTCAAATTGCAGGTTTAAAACGTAAAATTGAAGAACTACATGGAAAAATTAGAGTTTATGATCAGGCTCTATCTATTTTTGACCAATCTGCATCAGAAAACCTCCAAAAGGCATACTCAACTGATGAAAATCAAGACACGCTTCCTATCTCTACTAATAACACTCAAAGAGCACAGATTTATTCACCTCAATATTCCGATGCTTTTGTCAACACCATGTTAGACCTTGGTACAAAAATCTCAGATCCAAGTTTTAGAAAAAGCCTAATTACTTCAAAAATTGAAACTTCGCAAAAGCTTGAAGAAACAAAATCAAAATTAAGATTTTACACTGAACCTGCTATAACTGAATGGAATCCTAGTAAAAATGAAATAGAAGAGCTGTTGAAGTCCAGTAGGGATAATATTGACAATTATAGAACTTCATTTAATGAAATCAGCACAAAAATATCGCAGGGGCTTCTTAATACCAATGGCGGCTTATATAGAACAATCGCAAAACTCCAAGTTGCTGCTGGCTACAAACTTAATGACAGTAAGTTCTCTCTAAAGCTTATTATCATGTTTTTAGCTGGTGGCTTTTTAGGGCTAGTTTTCATCTTTACGAGAAACTTGTTGTCTCCTTCGAAATGAACATTTGAACAATAAGTTTATGTGCTAACTCAGTTTCAAATAAATAACTGAGTTAGCACATAAGCATGATCACTGGGTTTTTCACCGAGTTGACCGGGTTCCACGCCGATTAATTCATTACCATGAATTATGTCGTATTTGACTCTTCCTGCTTCCGATAAGTATTTGGGGACTATGGAATGCATTAATACCTGAAGTTTTCCTCGGTGGTTATAATCATAGCGCTGATTTTTTGCTAACGTCTGCACTAGATTTATTCGAAGATCGTTCTCTCCTGTAAATTTCTGCAATGATTTACTTGTCTCAATATCATTAAAATCTCCGGTTACGCAGTAGTCGACACCTTCTGTTTCTAGCTGCTGTAATGTAGCATTAATTATCTCAACTTGTTCTATTCTAATAGGCTCTTTAGGATCAATTCCGGGATCTACTTCTGCAAATATCGATTGCTGGTGCCGTTTTGAAGCAAGATGCACATTAACAACCGCTAATATTTTACCTGTATGACTTAAGCGAAACTGCGCTAACAACGATTTTCGTGAACCCTTGTAAGCCGAAGTATTGTCTCCCAATCGAGTGACTGTATCTCTTAGCAAAGTTACTCGCTCTGGGTCATATAAATAACCATTGCGAATATTACCACCCGGTTGCCCACCATCTTGTCCAACTTCTGGTGGAATATCCACCCATTTATACTCAGGCCCACCTAACGCGACGATAGCACTAATCAGCATCTGGTAGGTTTCTTTAGCCGAAACCGTTGCTGAAATCTCTGCTCCATCGTTATCTTGTATTTCCTGTAAAGCAACAATTTCTGGACTTTTTGCTTGTTGTACAATTGCGACTCCTAATGCCGCGAATCGACCATCACCCACATCATCGTCAATATCTTTTCTGGGATTCATCACTTTTGATGCGTTCTCTTTTTTCACATCTAGATTAAATCCATTTAGTGTTAATATCCCGATGCTATCTTCCTCGTCATCAAGCATAGTGATTTTGCGATGAATTTCTGTATTCTCTATGGCAATTTCACCCAACACGGACATTTGAAATGACCCTGCACGATAATTAAGAGGCCCTGTGATCGTAGATAATAGCTTAGCGCCAACATTCACTTTAGGAGCATGGTTATAATTACTGATTCGGAAATTGGGGTACCACTTCTCTGGCTCTGACTGGCTAATGAGCACGCCACCTTCTGGTGTTCTGATTAACTCACTATCGACACCATCATCAATCGGCAGAACCACATAATCTCCATAGGGGTTGCTCGGTGACATAAAAATTGCACCTTCCTCAATCGCCATCAACATGCCCTCATGCGCAGTAAGATAGGTCACCTGCTCTGCAATAGATAGGCGAATAATCTCGCGCCCAATAATCACGGGATGAATTTTTGGCCCGACTTGTTCAATAACATCATAAGAGAACGCTTGTATCTGAGTAACGGGCCTGCCATTACCTTCTTTCTCATAATCTACTACTCTTCCTCTTACATTGACTAGCTGTTGGATTTTCGGCTTAGATTTACTATAAACAAAAATACCATCCGACTTTGAACCATGACCATTAGGGACTGGATCCTGAATGAAATATCCTTTTCGCGTAATGCCTGTTACTACGCCGCTAGTACGGACTTCTTTATTCGCATAAGGGGAGCGAACCGAATCGCCTTGTATTTCATAAACTCTCAAATCAATCATAGTTTTTCCATTTCCTCTAACATACCTATTGCTTAATGGCTGGATCTATTATCAACTAATATAGTATAACTGCACATAAATATTATGAGCCACGATGCTAAACAGCAGATAACGCCACATAAACTGAAGAGCTATAGCTGGATTCGTTGCTTATGAACTCATCCTTTCGATGCATAATATAGGGAAAATTAGCTGTGTATTTTGGCGGTGACTATTTTAGATTGGTATATGTCGTAGAAGCAATGGCACTAAAGATAAGGCTATTATATAAAGTCACTTTAATGTAGTGAACTATAAACGCTAGCAATATACTAACAGTACAGCGATACAATACTTTAGAATAATTTGCAGTTATCCAAGTAGCACAATAGAAGCCTGTGAATACAAATGAGAAATAAATAAATGAGCCATAACACTTCTGCACCAGTTACAGCCAAGTTCTCCCCTGGTTTTGGTAAAAAACGAAAGAAATACGAGCCCAAAGGTCGCCAAGTTCAGCCCCACGCTTTGCAAGAAGTATCTGTGCTTTTAGGCGATGTAGATCTTAACCGTAGAGATTTGCTCATTGAGCATTTGCATGTCATTCAAGATAAATTTGGCCACCTAAGTGCTGCGCATCTAGCAGCGTTAGCAGAGTTAATGAAAATATCTCAAACTGAAGTTTATGAAGTGGCTACTTTTTATGCGCATTTTGATGTCGTTAAAGAGAATCAGACACCTCCAGCATCAAAGACAATTCGAGTTTGCGAAAGCCTAACCTGCATGCTATCTGGTGCTGAAAAGTTGATCTCAGAACTTGAAGCAAGCGCAAGCGCTAATGTTAGAGTTGTGCGGGCGCCATGCATGGGTAGATGCCAAAGCGCTCCGGTAGCAGAAGTGCAACATAACCCTGTTGACCATGCAACTACTACAAAAGTGAATGATGCAATTCAACAGGAGTTGTTTGAAACAATTGTTCCGGAATATCAAAACTTCGTAGCGTACCAAGCAAGTGGCGGATATGATTTACTAGAGTCTTGCCTTGCAAATCAGAAAAAACCAGAGCAGCTAATTGATATTTTAACCGATGCAAAACTAAGAGGTTTAGGCGGTGCTGGCTTTCCCACTGGACGAAAATGGCAATTTGTGCGTAGTTACCAAGGCCCGAGAGTGATGGCTGTCAATGCTGATGAAGGTGAACCCGGCACTTTTAAAGATCGACATTACTTAGAGAGTAATCCGCATAATTTTTTACAGGGAATGCTGATTGCTGCATGGGCAGTTGAAGCTAAGACTGTATTTATCTACCTTCGGGATGAATATCCTGCAGCTCGTAAAATTCTGCAAACCGAAATTGCAGCACTAGAAGCCGCTGGTTTAAGCAGACACACCACTATCGAGCTTCGTCGTGGCGCTGGCGCTTATATCTGTGGCGAAGAGTCAGCCCTTATTGAATCCGTTGAAGGCAAAAAAGGGCTACCCAGACATAGACCACCTTATGTGGCTGAAGTTGGCATATATAACTTACCCACCCTAGTGCAAAATGTGGAAACCCTTTATTGGATACCGGAGATTATTAATCACGGTGCCGAATGGTTCACCAAAGAAGGACGCAACGGCGGCGTAGGTTTGCGCTCATACTCAGTATCTGGACGTGTCAATAACCCAGGGGTCAAACTCGCACCTGCTGGCATTACCGTAAAAGAGCTTATTGAGGAGTATTGCGGTGGCATGGTAGATGGGCATGACTTTAAAGCCTATTTACCAGGCGGTGCATCCGGCGGCATACTGCCCGCCAATATGGGAGATCTGCCCCTAGAGTTTGGTCAACTAGAAGCACATGGTTGTTTTGTTGGTTCACATGCAGTGGTGATATTATCTAATGCAGATGATATGAAAGAGGTCGCACTCAATCTGATGAAGTTCTTTGAAGATGAGAGCTGTGGTCAATGCACCCCATGCCGAGTCGGCACCGAAAAAGCCGTAGCTTTAATGCAAGAGCCTACTTGGAATCTCAGCCTACTGGACTCCCTGTCCTCAACAATGCGAGATGCCTCTATTTGTGGTCTGGGTCAAGCCGCCTCAAACCCACTGAGTTGCGTCATTAAATATTTTCCAGAAGAAATCAACAGCACTGGAGGTGCACAATGAATGCACAGCTAGAAAATACAGTTACTTTTTGGCTTGATGGCGAGCAAGTTACCGCCCTACCCAATGAAACCATTTGGGAATGTAGTAAAAGACTCGGCAAGACACTACCCCACCTGTGCCATGCAGATGAGCCGGGCTATCGCAGTGATGGCAACTGCCGAGCCTGTATGGTTGAAATAGAAGGTGAACGTGTTTTAACCGCCTCTTGCATCCGTCAACCCAATAAAGATATGAAGGTGAACACAGCCAACCCAAGAGTGGAAAGTGCCCGTAAAACCGTCTTTGAATTGTTGGCAGCAGATCAGCCGCCCAGAGCAGAAAGCCACGATCCTAATAGCAAGTTTTGGCAGTGGGCAGAAAAACTGGATATAGAAACAGCCAAATACCCAAGAAGCGAAAAACCTGCCGAAGATGTCTCACATCCTGCTATGAATGTTTATCTTGATGCCTGCATCAACTGTAATCTCTGTGTGCGAGCCTGTCGTGAAGTTCAAGTCAATGATGTTATCGGCATGGCAAACCGTGGCAGCCATTCACAAATTGTCTTTGACCTAAATGATCCAATGGGCGATAGTACCTGCGTTGCCTGTGGCGAATGTGTACAAGCTTGTCCAACCGGTGCTTTGATAGAGAAAACATTAGTCGATGATACCGGTAAAGGGCTCAATTTAGAGACAGAAGATACCGCCTCTGTCTGTCCTTTCTGTGGTGTCGGCTGTCAGATTAACTATCAAACCGTCGATGATAAAATAGTCTCAGTTCAAGGTTTGAACGGTCCAGCTAATGAACAGAGATTATGCGTAAAAGGTCGCTTTGGTTTTGACTATGTTGCTAACCCTCAACGCCTAATCAAGCCCTTAATCCGCAAAGATGATGCACCAAAAGCAGGTGATTGTGAGATAGATCCACGCAACTACCTCAGCCACTTCCGCGAAGCAACTTGGGAAGAGGCGATGAGCAAAGCCGCTGAAGGCCTGAGCACTATTCGCGATAACGATGGTAAAAATGCGTTATCTGGCTTTGGCTCGGCCAAAGGTAGCAATGAAGAAGCTTATCTCTTCCAAAAGATTGTTCGTGTGGGCTTTGGCACCAACAATATTGATCACTGTACCCGCCTTTGCCATGCCTCAAGCGTTAGTGCCCTATTAGAAGGCGTGGGTTCGGGCGCCGTTACTGCACCATTCACTGCCGCAGAAGATGCCGAGACAATCATATTAATAGGCTCCAACCCTACGGAGAACCACCCCGTTGCAGCAACCTATTTCAAGCAAGCTGCCAAACGTGGCGCCAACTTAGTAGTCATGGACCCGCGTGGCATGGCTATGAAACGCCATGCCAGTCATATGTTGCAATTCAAGCCCGGTACTGATGTTGCCATGCTCAATGCCATCCTCAATGTCATTGTCACTGAGGGCTGGGTAAACCAAGACTATATCGCCAAACATACCGAAGGCTATGAATCACTTAAAGCACATATTGCTAATTTTACACCAGAAGCTATGGAACCCATCTGCGGCATACCAGCACAGATGCTCCGCGAAGTTGCTCATATCTATGCCAACAGCAAAGCCTCTATTATATTCTGGGGCATGGGTGTATCTCAGCACACTCACGGCACCGACAATGCACGCTGTCTAATCGCGTTAGCACTAGTGACTGGTCAAGTCGGTCGCAAAGGTACGGGCTTGCACCCACTACGCGGACAAAACAATGTTCAAGGCGCCTCTGATGCTGGTTTAATTCCCATGTTTCTACCGGACTATCAATCGGTAGAAGACCCCAATATTCGTCAAAAATTTGAAAACGTTTGGGGCAGCAGCATTGACCCTGATAAAGGATTAACCGTTGTCGAAATTATGGATGCCATCCATGATGACAAAGTCAAAGGCATGTATATCATGGGAGAGAATCCAGCGATGTCTGACCCCGATGTCACTCATGCCCGAGCAGCGCTAGCAAAACTGCAATGCTTAGTCGTTCAAGACATTTTCTTCACCGAAACCTGTAACCACGCCGATGTCATCTTCCCAGCCTCAGCTTGGCCAGAAAAAGACGGCACCGTGACCAATACCAACCGTCAAGTTCAGCGAGGCCGTGCGGCGATTAAACCACCCGGTGACGCCAGACAAGACTGGGAGTTAATCGTCGAGCTAGCCAATCGCATGGGTTGTGATTGGCATTATCCTAATATCTCCTCGGTTTATACAGAAATGGCAAGCGTCATGCCATCCCTAAATAATATTTCATGGGATAGAGTCAGCACACAAAACGCAGTGACTTACCCCTGCTCTGCACCAGATCAGCCGGGACAAGACATCGTATTTGCCGATGGCTTCCCTAGAGAGAATCGCAGAGGAAAAATGGTACCTGCCAGCGTGATTCCGCCAGCAGAAAGCCCAGATGCTGAATATCCGATGATCTTAACCACTGGTCGTATTTTGGAGCACTGGCACACTGGCTCAATGACTCGCCGCGCCACTGTATTAGACGAGCTACAACCCGAACCAATGCTTAGCATACATCCTGATGATATGGAAAAATACCAAATCAAAGCAGGAGACATTGTTCAACTCAGCACACGCCGTGGCAAGCTAAAAATGAACGCCAGCATGGACAATCGCGTCCCGCCAGGAGTCGTATTCCTACCGTTCTGTTTTGTAGAAGCTGCTGCAAATGTGCTTACCAACCCGAAGCTTGACCCATATGGAAAAATCCCTGAGTTCAAATTCTCTGCGGCCAAACTAGAAAAAGTCTAAAGAGTTATAAACGCCAAAACACTGCCCCAGCTCTGTAGCGCAACGCTTTCGGAGCTGGGATTTATAACACCCAATATTGCCCAACACTCACAATCACCAAAACATAAAGCAAGCACACATCAAAGCTCGCTCACAACATCCAATACAGTACCTCTAATCCACAAGCCACCAATATCACTATTCGCCCTCAACTTTACAGAGTGATTAATGATGACAAATCAAGCAGCCAAATAGAGATAAAAATCTCTTTCAACAAACAATCACTAAACTTTCACATCATCCGTTAAATAATTTTTATTAATAAATTTAATTATATAGACAGAATTTCACATAATGAATTCGAACGAATTCAGCTCCAAAACACACTTTAAATACTACCTATTCTAAATTTTCTATGGCTAGAAACTAATTGTAGGCGTACAATAATAATTACGAATTTTTAATAGTTTATGATCTTTTGGATTATTAATAAAACGCCTGTTTCCGCGTCTAACAATATTTATCAGCAAAGAAGAGGAAAATATGAAAAATAATATCATAGTGGCTTTAGATGGTAGCGACGGAGGAAAGCGAGCACTTGCTGTCGCGGCAACTTACGCCAAACTCACTGAGTCCAAGATATATCTCTGCTATATCATCGATTGGTCACCTTATAGCTTCCATACACCACAAGAGTTGGAAGAACGGCAAAAGCGGAGAGACTCTGAAATGCAGCGTGCTAATGAACAAATTCTACAACCAGAAGTTCCGGTTTTAATAGACATGGGGCTATCTGTCGAGACGATCGTTCGCCACGGAAAAGTAGCTAACGCTTTAAGCCATCTTGCGAACGAACACCATGCATCGCAGATCTACATTGGGCGCTTAGGTGAGTCACGGGTACAGTCTATGATCTTTGGTAGTGTTACCGCTGCACTCATACAATCATCAGAAGTTCCCGTCACTGTAGTGCCATGACAACTTGTGTCAGAAATTACAAATGGCTAAAAACATTCTTTATAAAAATTTAAGCAGATTTATGGCAGATAGAGGAAAAACACTATGAAAAACGTACTGGCATTACTTAGCTTCTTGCTAGTAAGCGCTAACAGCGCTCAAGCTAGCATTGATGAGACAATTAACAACCTCACCGCACCGATAGCAACTTGGCTGGCAGATATTGTCTTTTTTAAAATACCCTTCTTTGGCACAGGCTTACCAGTCGTAGTTCTATGGCTTGTGGTTGGTGCAGTATTTTTTACTTTTTATACTGGCTTTGTCAATATTCGTGGCTTTAAACATGCCATACAATTAGTTCGCGGTGATTTTTCCAACCCCAATGATCACGGTGAAGTATCTCACTTTCAAGCCTTAGCCACTGCGGTATCAGGAACCGTTGGTATCGGTAATATCGGCGGCGTAGCTGTTGCTGTAACAGTTGGTGGGGCTGGTGCGACTTTCTGGCTTATTGTTGCTGGCTTTTTGGGCATGTCGACTAAATTTGTCGAGTGTACTCTAGGCGTAAAGTATCGCAGTGAATTTGAAGACGGCCATGTGTCTGGCGGCCCCATGTATTACCTCAAAAAAGGCTTTGCCGAAAGAGGCATGCCTAAGTTTGGTAAAGTTATGGGAACCTTCTATGCTATCGGTATATTCCTAGGTGCGCTGGGCATCGGCAACATGTTTCAATCCAACCAAGCCTATGTACAGTTAAACAATGTCGCAGGCGGC
Source organism: uncultured Gammaproteobacteria bacterium (assembly GCA_929200405.1). GTDB lineage: Bacteria > Pseudomonadota > Gammaproteobacteria > Cardiobacteriales > CAKMZF01 > CAKMZF01. Next base: position 9,707 of record CAKMZF010000069.1, read on the forward strand.
AGACTCGATGGACTTGGCTGGTTGATTGGACTCATTCTCGCCATCGTCGTTTTCCTAGTCATTATGGGTGGCATTAAATCTATCGCTCGTGTAACCGAAAAAATTGTTCCATTCATGGCGATCTTTTATTGCTTGTTTGCCGTCATTGTTATCTTAATGAATATCGACTCTATTCCTCAAGCCGTCGCCAATATCTTTACCGGCGCATTCACAGGGGAAGGCGTTGCTGGTGGCGCTTTAGGGGCGATGATTATCGGCTTTCAACGTGCCGTATTTTCCAATGAAGCTGGCATTGGCTCTGCCTCCATTGCACATGCCGCCGTCAAAACTAACGAGCCTGTCACCGAAGGGGTTGTGTCTCTACTTGAGCCTTTCATTGATACTATCGTGATATGCACTATCACTGCTTTGGTTATCGGAACCGCACAAGTCGCTGACCCCAACTTTGCGGGTGATGCGACTGGAGTAGCCATGACCTCAGCAGCTTTTGAGCGGAAAATCTCATGGTTCCCTATTCCACTCGCTTTTGCCGGAGTGCTGTTTGCCTTCTCGACGATGATTTCTTGGTCTTATTATGGCCTAAAAGGTTGGACTTATATGTTCGGCGAAGGTGATATTGGACAGACTTTTTATAAGTTTGTTTATTGCATCTTTGTCGCATTAGGCAGCATGGTGCAGTTGGGACCAATCCTTGATATATCGGATGCCTTAGTGTTCCTGATCTGCGTCCCTAATATCTTTGGTCTATACTTTCTTGCACCCATTGTAAAAGCAGAAATGAATAGCTACTTTGCTAGAGTAAAAAGCGGAGAAATCAAAAAATATCGATAACCAAAAACATTTACTCTTAAAACAACCAATATTAAGTCATGGATGTTATCTCCTTCATCCATGACTCTTTTCTAATCTTACAGCCATCTTCTTCTTACCATAACCACACTCAATTAAGGCTTCAAAAACTGCCATTGAGATAAATGGCTCTGCGCTAGCTCACAACTCTGCATATACAAACTGCGCCAGCGATGCTCTGTGCTATAAGTATCTTTAGAGACATCTCCTACAGTAATGCAAAGATCAGTGCCATCAAGCTGTAGCTGCTGAGTTTTGTTCACTGAAAATTTCTGAAATCGACTCGCAGCTAGAAATGGCTCATCAACGCCACATTGCTTTAACAGCAAAGCGTTATAAGGTAATGCATTGCTATTTAAACCCATCACCGTAACGCAACCCTGATAGGCAGGAAAATACAATGTGCCGTCTGGCTGATGTATTACTGCCTCATCGGCTGCTAGCCCTGGTTTACAGTTATGCGCTATTAGAGGCATATCAAACCGTATATTATTACCCGTACCAACAACATCTAAGCAATAACCATCTTGAGGGCGATCTAGCAGGTCAACCAATTTCATTAGCTGCGCTGACTCTCGCCAATCACCTTGGCCATTTTCTTGTGCTTGAACTAGCGCCGTCAATGCAAGTACTCCACACATAGTCACAAATAATACTACTTTCTTTATCATCTCTAAAACCTCGATTTTTACAGCCTAAGTGCTTTATTCACCAGCTCAGACTTAGAACCATATAAACTATCATCCACACCTCTAGCGCTAAGAACCTCTCTTAACTCAGGCTCAGACAAAGCTGCTACTTCATCAGAATTCATCCGCATTAAATTAATTTTACGCCTTAGCGGTGGATTCATTTCCCCAAATATTCCTTGATTGCTCAAGTTAAACTCCTCGGCATATTTACGCATGAAGAAATGCAAAAACGTGTTTAAAGAAAGTCTAACTCTAGAGTCTTTTGTTAAATCAATATCAGGATCATCCAATGTTTCTCTCATCAACTGAACCCAACGCTCGGCACCTCTATCATTCATCAAATCCATTGCGTTATGTGTATGGTGAAAACTTAAGCGATACTCACCACCATGATAAGCACGGCCACCACCCATCACATCTATCCACATACCAGCTTGACTATTGACGTGTCGCTGCATCGCGCCTATCCGAGCAAAAACACCTCTAAACCACTCCTCATCTGCATAAACCCGCTTATAAAACGCCTGCACAATCTTCACAATGCGATCTTGCCCCAGCACAGAATACAACTGCCAGAACTCAATAGGCTTAGTGTCATCATTTGGCGCCGTTAACGAGATAACATCTGCCATGCGATGCGCCTGCTCCGGAAGCAAGCTTTGCTCTATTGCATAGGTTATATACTTCTTCCGAATAGATTCGGTCATATAACCGTTTGCGGTTTGGTAATTGGGGTAACTAAAATAAGACATATTTACTCTTAAAAATTGCAAAAAAGAACATTCAAATAGCGCAGATAAATAACCAATAATACTTATGTGATTTAATGAGTGATTTAAAATACAGAAGAGCTGACACCCCTAAAGGCATCAGCTCCCCGCACTAGCAATAAGTACATATCATATAAAAACAAGCACTCATGGCAGGTTATTTACCTTTAAGATCTTTGTAAGCTGCGGGGACGTTCAAGCTTGGGTGAACCCAGCCATACAAAGCGTAGCCAGAGAACTCAGGTAGCTTCACACGCTCAACAGTTTGTTCAACCGTCAAACCTTCATCAATAGCCGCCTGTACTTGAGTCTTCACAGCAGTTAGATAGTCTAGCGACCATTTAACATCATCACGACCAATCACAGAGCCATGCCCAGGCACTACTTTGGCATCCTCTGGTAAGAAATCATATACCTTAGTCAAAGTCTCAAGCGTCTCAAGTAAATGACCATCAAGCAACCACGGTACAGCAGGCGCTATGGTAAGGATAGGATTACCTGTCCACATCGTTTTAGACTCTGGCTCCCAAACAAAAAGATCTCCCCCGGTTTGCGCAAAGCCAAAGTCCAAAAGCTCAGCTGTGACACCGCCAAGATCTACCAATACTTTGCTACCTTTTGCAACCAAGATATCTGCCATAGTAGGCTTGATATCTTCAATACCACGACCTTCACCAAAGTTTTGCATCATAAACTTAACATCGCCTTCAAAATGCGAGTCGATATAATTCTTAGTGTTCTCATGCTGGATAATTTTAGTATCTTCTGGCAAGTACATATTCCCATAAGAATGATCACCGTGGAAACTAGTATTCACAGCATAGACAATAGGCTTATCCGTAGCCAGTTTAATCAAATCTTGCGCCTGCGCATTTAATCTCTTATTCAACATAGTGTCTATCATCAACACCCCTTTTTCACCCACGATAAAACCACCACTGGTTGCTACCGGTAAACCTTTCTTTTCTAGCTCCTTAGCATTGGTAGGATAAATAGCATATGCATGTTCAGATAGCTTTTCGGAAGCTAACTCAACGGTGTTGCCATCCCATACAGGATCATTGGCCAATACGCTCATAGATAGAACGAGGGGTAAAATAGCTAATGCTTTCTTCATCGTAAACTCCGACTTGTTTTGTAAAGAAATGCATCATATACTCCTTTTTATTAGAACGATATTATATCTTTTAACATAAATCATTCTATTTATAAGAACAATAAATCAAATGACATCATAACTAAATAACAATCAATGGAATCAATATCATGGCAAAAATAACGCTAGAACAATGGCGCATGTTTCGCCTAGTTGTGGAACATGGCGGGTTTAATCAAGCCTCACGGCAAATACACAAAAGCCAATCGAGCATTCACGCAGCTGTCAATAAAATAGAAGCAATATTAGAAGTAAAACTATTTACCGTAGAAGCCAAAAAGATGGTCATTACCGAGGCAGGAGAAGTCTTACTAAGACGTGCAAACAGCCTACTAGATGAAGCAGACAAGCTGGAAGCGGTTGGGCAAGTGCTCAGTGAAGGAGTAGAGACACAACTAAAAATAGCCGTAGACGAAATTTTCCCGCAGCAACTACTCTACAATGTTTTTGAAGCCACCTCAGCTAAATTTCCAATGTTGAATATAGAACTTACCGAATCAATTCTTAATGGAGCTAGCGAACTACTAGAGCACTACAAAGTAGATTTAGCCATTACCCCAAAACTGCCTAAGAATGGGCACCACGAAAACTTATGTGAAATTGATTTCATTGCGGTAGCACACCCTGAGCATGCCCTACATCAATTAAATCGCGCTATTACTAGGGATGATTTAAAACACAGTAGACAGATAGTCATCAGGGACTCAGCTGCAATAAAGCGGCAAAGCCAAGGTTGGTTAGGCGCAGAAGAGCGCTGGACTGTATCAAATATGCAAACCTCTATTAATATGATTTGCAATGGATTTGGCTATGCTTGGTTGCCCGTTAGTGCTATTAAAACACAACTAGATTCCGGCCTGCTTAAGCAACTGCCAGC
>CAKMZF010000070.1:0-2568 GCA_929200405.1 uncultured Gammaproteobacteria bacterium
GGCTTTGGGCTTGGCTTTGGGCTTGGCTTTGGGCTTGGCTTTGGGCTTGGCTTTGCAATCATTCCACAGGCCTTTAGGAATACCTTGAATAATAGGTATCTCTTCTACCTCGTATGCTCTAGCCCCAATAATCCCACTTAGACTTAGCTCATTCGCTTGGGTACCCAATAATGGATGAGGAAAACAGGCTTGACGATCTATTTCACTAAACATATAGTCAGATACCATTTTATGTTGATATGCTTCTATCAACAGCTTAGGAACTATCCGATCTTTATCATCATCAGCCAATCCAAAGCCCCATTTTTTAAAGCCTTTCCAGCTAAAAATGGATTCCGTTGCTTGAGAGTGACTAACTAGCTCGTCATTTTCTAGCGTTAAATTATAATACTGCCCGTCTCTAGCAACTGCACAATAACCCCACTGCATCGCAAGCTTCTCAGTCTCCTGTGCCAGTTTCGGGAATTTCTCTATGGTTTTCCATAGGCTATAAAGTAAAGCATCTACAGAGGTAGCATGTATATATATCTGACTTCCAGCTACCTCTTTACTGTCGCTTTTAAATGGTGTGTTATAGCTTACATTTTTCTGAATCAGTCCTTTTATAATCGCTTCTGCTGCTGCCTCATCCCTAGCGCAATAGAGATTGTTAAATTGCCTAAGCCAATCGCTTTGCTGAAGCTCTGCGACGTATTTTGTCTGGAGTTGCACGTTCGCATGCACTGTAAAATTTGATACCAGCAGCATTATTGCAATAAATTGCAGACAATAACGCTTAACTCTGAAGTTTGGATCGTTTGGTAATGTTGTGGATATTTTCAAGAAACCTAGCTTGCAACACCCAATCAGATACCTAGGTAAACTCACAGCAATACTCTGTAAGTTTTGAAATAATGATTTTGAACGCATGTCTCAGCAGTTATTCTGCATCTGCCAAATTATCTTTAGCAATATTCTGTTGCGTTATCTGCTCAGGGTAAACACTGACTAATCCTTTAGAGAACAAATCACCGCATCGTTTACACACCCGAGAAAACTCACCATAACGCTTATTTAGCAATAGACTCAGTATAATGCCATTGGTATTAGCAGTTATGGCTTTGTTATAACCCAGACCACTTTCATAAATTCCAGAGTACCAACCTCGCTCCGGATTATTGGCATACTTAACAGCGTCGTATAATACTTTACTATAAGGATCATCAGGATACATCGCCGCCATAGATAGCGCCGCTTTTACCGATGTAGTTTTGAGATGATGATAGTCTTTACCTCGATCTGTAATAGTATTCCAAGGCTTTCCGGCAACGAATATTGTGTTGTACAAAAAGTATGGTTTTTGATCTATATTGTCCTCTGAAACTGCCGTAATAATGCCAGTTTTCTGCCAGCGACGTTTTTGAACTTCAAAAATATTGTCCATCAATATCCTATTCTCGGCATCAACACCGTTCTCTAAAACATCCATAATGTATGACTCTGTCACCACATAGTTATAAGCGCCTAGATCTCTCGGATCTCTTGTATCATAGGCGATATCAACCCCATAAATCTTCACCGAACCAAAATATTCATTATGGTAAGTCGCTGATATATTCTGACTAAAGCCAGAGTTAGCAAATATTTTCCCAGCATATTGCTCATAACCTAAACGCCCTTCTTGAAGGGTTCTTGTTTTCTTAGTGCTGGGGTCACGAGCTAAACCATACATCTGCTCATTAGTAACCAATCTGCTTAAATCCCAACGACCCACTGATGAAAGTGCTGCATTTAAATACTTCGGGTGCTGACAGGTCAAAATATTTAACCAAGACATCATTCGCGCCAAATCTAATGTAGAAACACCGATACCAAACTCAGAAGGCTTATTTAAATAATTCACCATTTCACCGGTTTGCGTGTGATATACCTTATTAGGCGCTTCATTATTAAAAAGTTTCATTTTGTTTAGCGTTTTGAACATCGCATAGACTCGTTCATCGAACTCTCTATCGTCAATCAGACCAAATTCGTTAGCGGCAATCATGGCAGCCAATGCAGAGCCCGTATCCCACATAGTAGTTGAGGGATATTTATCGTTTGAGTTATACAGCCCCGTCTTAGGGTTATAGTTATTCTCAAAATATTTCCAGGCAATCTTAGCAATTTCCATGTCTTGCTCAGTCAGTATCGCACCGCCTGCGCAGCTATCACTAAGACACTTAGTATCACCCTGAGTCAGTTTATTAAAAGCATCAATACGGCAAACACCAGTTTCGACATTATCCTTTACTAAACTCTCTAACTGGCTAAATTCATCGCTGAAGACAACAGCGGGATCATTACTAATCACTTTCGGGGTTGCGTTCATAAGCCAAAGAAAACCAAATACCACAATTACTGCGGCAATAATCGCCGATACCAATAATGCTATTGGAGATGATAGAACCACGCTAACTAAACCTTTGAGCCTTAGCAAAAAGATAGAGAAATAACCAGTATCTTCTTTTGAAGACTCGCTAACCTCTGGACTGTTACCTAGTTGGTCTTCAACCCAAGCTGTGTCATCGTGTTTTGTCGAGTTATTTT
>CAKMZF010000070.1:2668-13935 GCA_929200405.1 uncultured Gammaproteobacteria bacterium
TTGATTATTTTGTTGATTATTTTGCATGTGAGTTTTTCAACTTTCCGATAATTCCTTCATAAGTGCCCTGAATACTTTTAATTGCAGGGTGCGCTTTGCCTGACTTCCAAGCCTTTAATACCTGATCAAAAATCCCCATTAAACCTTGCAATGGTTTTTTATGTTTCTCCAATTTAGCACTCAGTGCCCAGGTTCTTTTCTTTAATCCCAGAAGCTTCTCTACTGCTTGATCTTTTTTCTTCTTTTCAAATAATGCCTTAGCATCGTGTGCCTCTTTTAGCATAGAGCCAAGCTCTTTCTGATAATCAACCGGTTTAGGCTTCTGCTTAGGCTTAGGCTTAGTTTTAGTTGCGCTACTTTTAGTAGACTTGCCTTTAGATGCCGCACGCGAAGACTTTTTATCAATACTTGTTAGCAAGCTTTGAATTTGTTGATTTTGCGCAATCAGTTCGGCACTCTGTTGGGCAGACTGTGCGGCATGAGCCTCTAGTTTCGCCAATAAATGCAACCTTTGCCCATCAAGTTGCTGACGATTAATGGAAACCAGTAACAGCAGCAGCAACAGCACAAACGCGACTGTAATCATAAATATTTGTATCCACTTCGACCCTGACGATTTCACTCTGTTATATTCCTAATTGATTTTTCTTAGCAAAGACAATCCATACAGACCTACTGTTGGAAACCATCTAAGCTTGGCTACGTTTGGTTTGATTAACTATTTGTTCTAAATTGTACAATTAAAAGTAAAACAATAGTGTTTAATGAGGAGCTTTTTTATTAACTTTACAGAAATGTAATTCTTAATATTTTTATTAAAAAGTTAATAATATAGTTTTTTTAATTCTACTTGTGGCAGAATTTAATCAAATACTTGTAATAAATAAATCAGAGGCAAAATTTTGTGAACGATCTGAGCAGCGATACAGAAACCAATAGACTCTTGTTAACAGAAGCAGAGTTAACCCAAAAAGTGATTGCGTTGGAAGCTCAATTAGCGAATGCTCAGAGACAGATAAAGCTGCAACAGCAAGCTAGAGATTTATTATTTAAAAGCAGCAAGTTACATAGTGACTTAAAGCGTGCCGCTTATCTGCAAAAAGGAATATTACCGCAAGAAAAAGATTTAGATTGCTTGAAAATTGAGTGGTTTTATCAAAGTTCAGATTTATTAGGTGGAGATACCTTTGACTATGCAAAAATAGGCAATGGGTTGTACTTTTTTTGCTCAGTAGACATATCGGGACACGGTATCTCTGCGGCACTACTTTCCATGTATATCCATAATTACTTTAGAAATGAGATTCGGATATTTAAAAACAGCATTGCCTCAAAATATGATACCAATTTATCAAATCGTTTACTTCACACTATTGTTTTAATTAATGAACAAATGATGGAAACATTAAGTTTTGTTGACGATTATTTCACAACAATCGTAGGTCTTATTAACACCAATACCAATCAACTTGAGCTCATCCAAGCAGGTCACCCAAAACCGTATATTGTTGATATACAAACCCCTTCTGAAAGCCAAGAAAATGTCACAATTGTCGATATTTCTGGGATTCCAATAGGCATGATTGCTGATGCCGCATTTGAGGTCACGAAACACGACTTTCCCAAAGGCAGTAGGCTAGTCATTAGCTCTGATGGGATATTCGATGTATTTTTCAAACCATCAAATAAGAAACCACCTCAACAGTTTTCTGAGCAATGTTTAGTAGATTTTCTTGAAAAAAGTACAAACTTAACTGCTAAAAAATTTATTTTAGAGCTTGATGAATATTTACAATTAAGCAACAATGTACATACCGATGATATTTCATTTTTAGTAATAGACTATCAATGAAGATTAAATAAAAATTGCACTCGTAATGACAATAAGGCAAAACATAATGAAATTTAGAATCACTTCTGATACCAAAGCAACCATCATTCAATTTCAAGAAAGTAGATTAGATGCTATGAATGCGCCTAAGATCAAATATGACTTAGCAGCGCTATCTAAAAATCATCAGTTTCCATTTATCTTGGATCTTACCGATGTCTCATTCATAGATAGTAGCGCTTTAGGTGCTCTGGTAAACCTACTTAAAACCCTTGGTAATGATAATTTAATGATATGTGGCGCCTCTGGTATGGTTAAGGATCTGTTCTCGCTTACGCGCATGGACAAAATTTTTAACTTACGCTCAGACTTAGAGGACAGCTTGGAGAGCATAGTCACGGCAAGCTAAAGTAATTATCTTAACTTCTACTAGAGAGCTCCAGTGAAAACACTTCTGCAACGTACGACTGACAGTAATTTTGCTGCAGTGAGGAATATTTGCGCCCTCTTACGTTCTGTGCTTACGCATGCTTACATTAAAAAAGAAGATATTGATGCTCTGGAGCTCATGTGTAATGAAGCATGTAATAACTTAATCGAACACCAATATAATATGGCGTTAGATGAGAAGATAAAGCTAACTGTCAATCTTCTCAATAACAATATAATTCAACTCAAGTTAACCGATACTGGCATTCCCTATACTCCCAGAATACGTGCAACTATTCCAGCCCCCGAATCATTACCGGAAGGTGGTTGGGGCTTATCAATTATTGAAATGCTCTCAGATAATTTTTATCGTTCCTCCGATGACTCTGGAAATCATTTTTTTATAGAAAAAACTTGTCAGCTCACTAATATTGTATAATTAATACACTGTGTTACCTCATCACTTATCCGATATAGACAGCTCTTTCGCTGAGGTTTGATTTATTTCTATAAGTTTCATAGCTTTTACTTATCTATCAATAATACACCTTATCTTACTTGCTTAAAAACATAATAAAGCTTCATTCATCCTTCCATTTCTTAACTATTTCAAAGTGAACGTCGTCAAAATTCACGATCAAAATTTACGACTGTCATTATTCAATTTAAAGAAATTATATAGCAAAAAGCAACTTAAATACGTATAAAATTCTATATTTAGTATATTTTTATACTTAATAATTTCATGTTTGTATTTATTTGTATCCAATAATAGCTAAGCCTAATATAAATTTGCTATTTGAAACATTTTATCACTGTAAAGTTGACAATATTCATCTTAATGATCACTTTTAGTTAAATATTTATTACACTTTACGGACTTCAAACTTGGGTTATACAAAACCACCGAAAACATTCAAATGCATTACTGTAGTAATTAAATATATTTAGTGCAAATTTACTTCTCGGTTAACCCAAGCTCATATATGTAAATTCAGATAGAAAGCAGTCACATGAACGTTTCGATATCTAACAAAATGGAAAAGCAAATTTCTGGACTTAAAGTTGCGTTAATTGAGAACGCTTCTCGTCCATTCCCTTTAGTGGATAAGCTGACCCAGAGTCAATGTAACTTCACTATACTTCGCAACCCAAAAACTTATGATGAAATAATTGATTTTATTAATATTCAAAACTCTGATCTTGTTGTTGCAAACTGCTCTGTTTCCTCTAAATACGATTCATTCAAAAATACCGATATTACTAACCTCGGCATTAGCTATCTTATTAAGACTAGCTATACGCGCCGCATTATTAGACCAATGGTGTTTATAACGGTCACAGCTCATAACGACATTACCTTAGGTGATTTACATGCAGCGAAAACCGATGAATTAATCTCTCTAGACATGTCCGCGCTTTCTTTGTCGCTACGCTTCTCTGCATTGGTTAAAGTATTGAATATCCAAAAAAGGCACTTGAACAAAAAACATAGCGCCCATAGCCGCCGAACTAAATTAATGAAAGGCATTCGTGAAGTCCGTAAAGACTTACAACAGGCTGCAGTGATTCAGAAAGGCATTTTACCAACAAAAAAAAGATTTGATGACCTACGTATTGGTTGGATGTTTCACCCCTCTAGTATGCTAGGCGGCGACACTTTTGATTATGCCAAAATAGATGATTCACGATTGTTCTTTTATTCATTGGATGTCTCCGGTCACGGTTCTGCAGCGGCTCTGCTATCCATGTATTTGCATAACTACTTTGCCAATGAAATTAGACGTTTCCGAATTACGCTGGCTGAGCAGTATCAAACTAACTTGGCTGGCAGAATAAAATACGCAATGGATGTCATTAATCAGCAAATGCTTGAAAAAATGCACTTTGTTGATAACTACTTCACCGCATTTGTGGGGATTATCGACACCGATTCCGAAGAGTTGCTTTTTGTTCAAGCCGGTCATCCCAGACCTTTTCTTGTAAACCGAAAGGGCAACGTCACCACTACTATCTCTAATAGCGATGTGGATGCGGGCAATACAGAGCACCAGCAATCTGTACTCGAAACCGACTGGACTGGGCTTCCTGCAGCAATGATGCCAAACCATCAATACAAAGTATTTACCGTACCCTTTCTCAGAGGCTCGCGACTGGTTGTATATTCCGATGGTATTTACGAGTTGAATTACAAGTCAAAAGGAAAACTATTTGACAATAAAGATTTTCAAAATTTCTTAGAGCGGACGAAAACGCTCTCTGCCATAGAGATGACCAAAACCTTAGAACAGGAACTTAAAATTGGCACCAATGTCTTACCCGATGATGTTAGTTTTTTCGTCATAGATTTTAATGATTACACTCCCGAGTAGCAATTGATTAATTGCATCTTAATCTGTACAGCAACAACAATAGAGATATTATATGAAAGCAATGATTTTAGCCGCTGGTAAAGGCACCAGAGTTAGACCGATAACCCACGAGATTCCTAAGCCCATGATTCCTATCCTCCGCAAACCGGTGATGGAGTCGATATTGGAACTGCTAAAGCGACATAATACCGAAGAAGTGGTTATCAACACCTCACACCTTGCTTCGGTTATTGAAAACTACTTTCGAGATGGCGCTCATCTCGGGATGCAAATTGCTTACTCCTATGAAGGTGAGTTGACGAGCGATGGATTTCAAGGCAAAGCACTTGGCTCTGCTGGAGGCATGAAAAAGATTCAGGATTTTTCAGGATTTTTTGATGATTGCTTCGTGGTGTTGTGTGGTGATGCTTGGATAGATTTAGATATTAGCAAGGCTGTTGAATATCACAAAAGTCACGCTGGAATAGCAACTATTGTGCTACAAGAAGTAGCCCCTGAAGAGGTTTTCAAATACGGCGTTGTCGATATGGATGAGAATCAACGAATATTGTCATTTCAGGAAAAACCTGCGCCCGAGAAAGCTATCTCTAATATTATCAATACTGGTATTTATATCTTCGATCCCGCTATTTTTGATTATATTCCCTCGGAGCAAGAATACGATATAGGTTCCGAATTATTCCCATCTCTTATTGAAAAAAATGTTGCTTTTTATGGCTACGTTACTGATTTTCAATGGGTTGACATTGGTACGACTCCAGATGTCTGGGCAGCAACCCGTCTTGCCTTAGAGGGTAAAATTAAAGGCTATGATATGCCGGGTATAGAAATTAAACCCGGTATTTGGGTCGGCAATAATGTCAGTATTGATTGGGAAAATAGTGATATTAAAGCCCCTATTTACATTGGCAGTAGCACTAAAATCGAAGCAGGTTCTAAAATTAAAGGTCCTGTATGTATCGGCTCTAATTGTGTTATTTCAGAAGGTGCTGAACTTGAGGACTGCATAATCAGTGATTATACCAGAGTTGGTGGCAAAGCCACGATTAAAGAAATGATGGTATATGGCGATCATTGCATCAATAAAAACGGTCAGCCCTTTCACATCGGCGAGAGTAAAATTCGCTGGATTATAGATGATTCCAGACGCGACCCTGCGGGATCCAGCTCTTTAGCTGACATGATGGGGATATATGAATTAATTGACACAACAGCCTCACCAGAACTGTAGCCTCTACCACCGCTTCTTTAGGATAGATTTTGGATCAATATGTCTAATACTTCACCATCAAAACGCTTTTATTTCGATAAATTTGAAGATCGAAGACCAGAGCCACCGCTTCCCTATTCACACACTATAGAGATGTTATGGCAACTATGTGCTGCTATGGCCTGCGGCTTCGGCTGCTGGTATATCATCTGGCGGTGGACTAGCTCAATAAATACCGAAGCATTATGGTATTCAATTCCTCTGGTTGTTGCAGAAACAGGCGCCTTTATTGGACTATTGCTGTTTATCTTTAATCTCTGGCGCACTGAAGATATTCCGCAGCAGTCACCGCCAAAATCTAAGCTTGATGTTGTTCCCAAGGCACAACGTACAGCCAGTTCAGAGTTTCACAAGCCCATACATAAAGACCGACCTTTGACCGTGGATATTTTCATCACAACTTTCGATGAAGATCCTGAGCTTGTAGAGTTAAGTTTAATTGATGCTAAAAACGTGCGTTACCCACACGATATTCGTATTACCATTCATCTCTTAGATGATGGTAGGCGCCAAACCATGGCTGATTTAGCAGCAAAATATGACGTTAATCATATCACTCGTGATAATAATATTGGTTTTAAAGCGGGTAATCTTAGAAATGCAATGGAACATACTTATGGTGATTTTATCGTTATTCTTGACGCGGATACTCGGCCATTCCCAACCCTGCTAGAAAACACCTTAGGTTATTTTAGAGATCCTGATGTGGCATGGGTACAAACACCACAATGGTTTTTTGACCTTCCTGAAGGCAAGTCTCTGCCAGAAAAACTTGGCAATAGATTTGGCAAAGTTGGAAAGTTATTTGGCCAAACTTCACAAAAAATATTTGGTGAAATCCAAGTCGGGTATGACCCCTTGGTCAACGATCCAAAGTTATTTTTTGATATCATTCAGCGTCGTAGAAACCGCGCTAATGCCTCTTTCTGCTGTGGCGCAGGCTCTATACATCGTCGTGAAGCGGTAATGCAAGTGGCTTTGAGGAATTATGCCAATGCTGTTACAACCAAAACTCGCTCTTCTATTCGCAAAGTTTTATCACTCACTAAAGAGCATAAGATTCATCCAGATATGGTCTCCATTGTTCAAAGTAATTCATTAGAAGATATAGAACTAACACCATATAAATTTCATGTTTCTGAGGACATGTTTACCTCACTTGTCCTACATTCAGATAAAGACAGAAACTGGAAATCCGTATTGCATCCTCCGGTGGAATGTAAAATGCTCTCACCACAGGACCTATTGACTTGGACTATACAACGCTATAAGTACGCAGGTGGAACTTTAGATATTGGTATGACCGATAACCCTATCACTAAGAAAGGCTTATCATTTTCACAGCGGTTGATGTACTTATCCACTTTCTGGTCTTATCTCGGAGGGATATGGAATGTAATTTTCTTGGTTGCCCCAATCATCTATTTATTTACTGCGATATCTCCAGTAACGGCTTATACCCTAGACTTTTACAAAAGTATTTTTCCTTTTCTCATTACCATGGAATTAGCCTTTATGTTTGGCACCTGGGGAATCGATGGTTACCAATCAAAAGCGAGCTACCTGTCATTCTTTCCCCTAAATCTCAAGGCGATTTGGAAGGTTTTAAGGCGAAAACAAATAAAATTTGCGGTAACTCCTAAGGTTAAACAAAGCGGCAATTTCGTCTCTTTGGTGATACCTCAGATTCTCATCATTATCTTCACTACCATAGGCTGCATATATGCGACTTGGCAATACCTATATGTTCATAATAACGACTATCAAGCTGGTGGCATTTTAATCAACTTCTTCTGGGGCCTTAACAACATTATCGCCCTAAGTGGGATTATCAGAGCGGCAACATTGAAAACGGACAACGACACGGACAACAACAATGACTGAAAAAAACACCTTCGGACGCAACCTTCGTAGAGCCAGATCACACCTAATATTAGTTATCGGTCTGTTTCTGGCATTCGGTGCTTCTATCTATTTGGAAGGCTGGGACTCTATCACCACTCGCCAACGAGTCTCCTTAATTGAGAACACTCAAACGACCGAATTGGCACCCTCCACCCCACTAACCAGCCAAGAATTAGAATGGGCCAAGATTGCTTGGCAATATTTTGTCAATAACACCATAGCAGAAACGGGGCTTGCCAACTCAGCTGACAAGTATACCGCGTCAACTCTCTGGGATACTGCATCATATCTAATGGGTGCTATTTCTGCTGAGCGTTTAGGGATAATAAAAAAGCAAGAATTTGACCAACGAATTGAAAAAGCACTGGAGTCTTTAGCTAAAATCCCTTTGTACAATGATGAGCTTCCGAATAAGTCATACAGTACACTAAGCTTAGCAATGGTAGATTATGAAAATAATGATTCCGATCTTGGTATTGGCTGGTCAGCTCTAGATATTGGTCGTTTTTTTGTACCGATGAACGTGCTAGTTTGGAATTACCCGCAGCACTCAGCAAAAGTGAGAAAGGTAATTAGCCGCTGGAAATTTGATCGCATGCTGCAAGATAGCTATTTCTACGGTGGTGTCGTAGAGCCTGGCGAAGAACATGAGCTGCAACTCCTGCAAGAGGGCCGTTTAGGCTATGAACAATACTCCGCAAAATCATTAAGCCTAATTGGTGAAGATGTCGCTAATGCATTGGATTACTTTACCTATCTCCGCTTTGAAGATGTAAATGGCATACAGGTCGGAACCGATGTCCGCGATAATATCAGATTTGGTGCGAATAACGCGATTGTGAGTGAACCTTATATTCTTGATGGCATAGAGTTTGGCTTTGATCAAACCTCTCAAGAGTTGGCTTGGCGTGTTTACCAAGCGCAGGAAGCTAGATTCCAGCAAGAGGGTATTTTAACTGCGGTCAGTGAAGACAACATTGATGAAGCTCCCTACTTTATATACAACACAGTATTTTCAAACGGCAAAGCATGGAACACACTATCAGAAGATGGTAGAGAATGGCCTGAATTTAAATCCATCAGTACTAAAGCCGTCTTTGGTTGGCATGCTCTCTATAACACTCCCTATACCAAAACCTTGTTGGACAGTATGGCGAATGCGAATGACCCCAAATTGGGTTGGTTCTCAGGTATCTACGAAAAAGACATGCGAGTCAACAAAGCGTTAACGGCTAACACCAATGGGATTATTCTTGAATCGCTCGCCTATAAAGCATTTGGACGACTAATCAATCCCTACTCAGATGACAATACCAGCGCAAACAAAATACAATAACGATATTTGCAACCTCTCACCAGCTTAATATTAGATATATATTCGATAATTTAGATGATGGGAGAAGATGTATAGAGATTTTTTGCAAAACCAATTGTTTTTTGTTTTGATTCCTGATTGAATAGTGCTATAACAATAAAAACGACACTATAACAATAAACACTACAGGCTTCGCTATGATTGATCATCGGGGGTATAGAGCCAACGTCGGCATTATACTTTGCAATAAAAACAACCAACTTCTGTGGGCAAGAAGAATAAATCAAGATTCTTGGCAATTCCCACAAGGTGGCATAAACGAAAACGAGACCCCTGAATCAGCTATGTATCGTGAGCTACATGAGGAAGTCGGGCTACTTCCAGAGCATGTAGCGATACGCAGCTGCACCAAGGACTGGTTACACTATAATCTACCCAAGCGGCATATACGCTATCATCAGCATCCCCATTGCATAGGGCAAAAGCAAATTTGGTTTTTGCTGGATATAAAGTGTGATGATACTTCTGTCGATTTAAATAAATCTGACCATCAGGAGTTCGACCATTGGCAATGGGTTGACTATTGGCGCCCAGCACAAGAAGTGGTTCACTTCAAAAAGCATGTTTATATCAACGCCTTGACAGAATTTGCACCATTGCTGTTTTCACGACAGTCGGGACTGCGAATACCGCCACAGGAGCTACAAGTGGCGCGGCATCCCTATAGCATGAGGCGTCAGCAAAGAAGAATTTAGCCTTCACTCGGAGTAATGGATTGATCTAGCGGCTCTTCCCTAAAACACATAATAAAAGGAATTTAAAGAATATAATGCTAGAACAGTTACGGCGAATAATACTTGATGTCAATGCAGCACATAGTCTAGATGATGCGCTAGATATCATTGTCGAGCGTATCAAAAAAACGCTTAACGCCGACGTCTGTTCAGTGTACCTAAATGATCCTGAAACACATAATCACGTGCTAATGGCCAGCGATGGTTTACGCCAGTCTGCTGTGAATCGTCTGAGAATACCAAATGGCCAAGGTATTACTGGGCTGGTCTCATCTAGAGCTGAGATTTACAATCTAGAAGACGCTCCTACGCACGAGAATTTCCGTTTCTTTCATAATACCGGTGAAGCCCCCTATCACGGCTTTCTAGGCATACCGATTATTCAACGCGGTAATTCTATTGGTGTTATCGTTGTTCAGCATAAAAATAAACACAAATTCAGTGATGATGATGAGTCATTTGTCGCTACACTTGCCGCACAGCTCGCTGGTTCTTTATCACTGGTAGACATCCAAAACCAGCTTGGCCGTCATGGCGATGAATTTAAGACCAATCTCATCATGTCTGGGTCCGCCAGCTCAACTGGTATCTCATTTGGCGAAGCGTTTGTTCTCTATTCCGGCAACAGCCTACGCAGGGTTCCGGATAAAGCAATAGATGATATAGAGCCAGAAATTTCACGCTTTATCGCCGCTATCAAAGCAGAGAAAATAGATTTAAGTGATTTAAATGAACAACTTAAAGATGTGTTATCGCCAGGAGATCGCGCATTATTTGACGCCTATGGTTTATTATTAGAAAGTGATCAATTAATAGACGGTACTACGGAACGTATTCGTGAAGGAAATTGGGCACCTGCGGCTTTGCGAGACACCATTGCCGAGTATGCGAATATTTTTGAAGAAATGGATGATGCTTATTTAGCGGGTCGAGCAGCGGATATCCGCGACATCGGCCTTCGACTCCTAAAAAGACTGGAATCAGAATATCGGATAAAAGATAATTTCCCAGACAAAACCGTGTTATTTGGCCAAGAAATAGGCGTGTCTGAGCTACTAGAAGTTCCCCAAGAAAAACTCGTGGGCATCGTCTCACTGCATGGAACTTCCGCTTCCCACATAGCTCTGCTAGCAAGAGGGATGGGTATTCCTGCTGTCTTCGGTTTAGAGGATATCACCTTAGAGCGTCTTAATGGCCGCACAGTGATCGTTGATGGTTATTCTCGACAAATCTGCCTAGAACCTTCTGGCTCTTTGCTGGAAGAATATCAGGCACTAATTCAAGAAGAGTCAGAGCTTAGCAAAGACCTTAACAAGCTTAAAAACGTAGCTACTGTCTCTGCGGATGGAGA
>CAKMZF010000071.1 GCA_929200405.1 uncultured Gammaproteobacteria bacterium
TTCCAATCGGAACTCTGGTGAGTATGTTGGTCTTGTTCGTTTTGACATATTTAATAATCCTAAGTTGATGAGGGTGAGTTTATCACCTCTAACTAACTGGCCAAATTTAGTATGCCACTACAAATAGCACTACTTTTACTTTGTAAAAAAGGCCAGATAAGTTGCTATAAAAATATAGATCATCTTGAATTATGACTATATTAAGGCCTAGAAAAGCAACTCTAAGCGCAATTATCAAGTATAAATATCAGGTTTGAAAATTTGCCATATATAATTTTTTTGGTTCACGGGCTTATAACCGTGCTTTTCATATAACCAAGGTGCGGTTGTTGTCGCAAGGATAACTCTCCTTAGACCCTTAATAATTGGATGTAAATGTACACATTCAATTAACCAATTTCCTAGTTTTTTATTCTGCCACTCTTCTAATATATAAACATCGCACAAGTAACCAAAAGTCGATCCATCAGTAATCATTCGAGCAAAGCCTATTTGTTCATTCTCGGTAAACACTCCAAAACAAAGGCTTTGTTGTATCGCCCCTTCAACTGTTTCTTTATCAATTCCTTCTGCCCATGCAGAGCGGGTTAAATAAGCATAAATCGCATCGATATCAAGAATAGAACGGTTTGTACTAATGAGAAACTGACTATTAGTCCATGTATAGATATTATCCATAAGATCTTCCCTTTAATTTACAATAGTGAAAGCATTCTTTGACCTTGTGAAAAGCAAAAATATTGCTATCAATGCAATTGAAATGGAACCAATTGAAACACAAACATTCCATAATATTTGAGGATTCCCTGTGGTAACGTTTAAGAATTGACCGGCCAATGAGTTACCTGATACTCCACCAAGCAAGCCTGCTATTCCTAACAAACCATACGTTATTCCCAAGTACTGTTCTTGTACCGACTTACTCACAAGGGCGTCGATTGTCGGATCAATAGTAATCTCACCGACAGTATAAAAGCCAATAAGAATTATAAACATCCATAGCTCTGAAGCAAATCCAACTGCTATTGTTAACCAGTGAGACAGCCACTTGTTCATCCAGACATTCAAAATAACCTGTAGCAGTATTACTACAGCTGCATTCATAATAAATAGAGCAGAAACGGAAGCTGTACCCCATTGATCAGATGCAAACAACGGAAAAGCACTTTCTAGCTGCATATACAAAAAACTAAACTACGCATAAAGAATACTTACAAACCAAAAAACCGGCTTTTTTGAAACATATTTCAAAGCAAATTTTATAGTTACTGTCTTGTGTCTCTCAACATTGGAATCTATCTGTAATTGTTCAGAGAGGTCAGTTTTATACAAGAGTACTAATGCAAATAATTGGCTTATTGCTGCCGCAAGGAAGAATTTTTCACTCCCCACTCCTAAAAACAACCCTCCAATCGCACTACCAACAGCAACACCTATATTATTTACGGTACTGCGAAAAGAAAATAATAATACACTATTGTCTCCTTTGGAGATTTTAGCGATCAATTTAGTATGCCACTACAAAGGAATATGCAGGTCTTGGTGATGATGAGCAACAAAACTTTCCCCTTAAATTTCTATAAACATCAACACAACGTCATTAGCGACCATCTAGGTATATACAGAATACTCGCCGTTTTGTGCTAGAGACGTTATGATTACCCTTAACATGCTTTGAGTAGTTATAAGTAAAAAGAGACGCCAAAATGTGGTCACAAACAACGATTCAGCTAAGCCCTAAGACAAGAGGTTTTCATCTAGTCAGTGATGAAGTATTAGCACAGATACCGGATATACAGCGCTGCCAAATCGGATTACTAAACCTGACATTGCAACATACCTCCGCAGCTCTGAGCTTAAATGAGAATGCAGATCCCTCTGTACGATCAGACTTTGAGCAATTTTTTAATCGTTTAGTCAAAGAAAACGAGCCCTATTACAAGCACATCTATGAAGGCAGCGATGACTTGCCTGCGCATATCAAAAGCAGTCTGCTTGGTGCCAGCCTCACCCTGCCGATTAGCAATGGTCAGTTAAATTTAGGGACTTGGCAGGGAATCTACCTTTGTGAGCATAGAAACCACGGCGGCGCTAGGCGCATAGTGGCGACACTGCATGGTGAGAGCCTGTAAACTTATAATTGGCATAGTTACACGAGACTCCTCTATTCGCTGTTACCAACTAATCCGTACCGGAGACATCGCCCAGACCATGGTCGCTTCTTGATCTTGATTATTTCTAAAGCGATGCGGGATTAATGAAGGATATGAAAAGCTGTCCCCTGCTCGCAATACAATCGATTCATCACCCAATATTAACTCTATCTCCCCTGTTAGCACCACCCCATGTTGTTCGCCCTCAAAGACATAACTTTCTAAATTCTGTTCCTTGTCTGCCACTGCACCCTTTTTTGGTGCAAAACGAGATAGTAGCAAATAGCATTGCCCTGCGATGGACGAGGACAGTAACTGATCTTCAAACCCCAACTCTTCGCTGCTGCGGGTATACATATCACTTAATGGACGGCGATTTTCTGAGCGCACCACATGTTGCTGCTCTAATAGGCCCTCTCCGACAACTTTAGGATAGAACCACTGAGAGTCTACTGCCAACGCATCACTAATCTCTCCTAGCAATGCAGATGAGACGTTTGCGGCACCTAACTCTATGCGGCTCAAATAGGCAGCTGAACAACTAAGTTGTTGGCTCAGTTGCTTTAATGTTAGTCCTCTAGCACGGCGAACTTCCCGTATTTCACTACCGAGCCGTTCTGCTTCTATTGGGTTTATTTTTATTTGTTGATTTGGCACTTTGAACTTCTTATGAGTAGGGAGTCATATTTCCGACTGTTCCCTATAGTGTAATAAATTAAGTTGATTTTTCCAGTTAAATTCAACATAATTGAATTTAGCCGGAAAATTCAACTTATAACAATAATAATATTTGCCATTAGCATGACCATTCTAGGAGAGATTATGCGCTTTGACTTAATTGCCAATTTTAGCCCTGGGGAAACTATTCCTTGGCCTCGGGTATTGGAGATGATATTGGAGCAATGCACATTAGCTGAGCAAGCTGGTTTTACCACAGCTTGGTTTACCGAGCATCATTTTGCCCATAATGGTTATATGAACGCACCACCTAACCCCATACAGCTAGGCACGCATGTCGCTGCTCATTGCCAAAAACTGCGCGTAGGCACTGCCCCTATTGTACTTCCGGACTGGCACCCACTGCGGGTGGCTGAAGACGCCGCGATGTTAGACAATATGAGCCAAGGTCGTTTTGACTTTGGCGTGGCGAAGGGCATTAATGAGCGCGCGACTATTCAGTTCAACAAGGATGCAGATCGCCGCGATAATGCTAAAGTCATGCGTCTGTATCAGGAGTCTTTACAGATTATCCTCAAAGCTTGGACACAGGAAGCATTCACCCACAAAGGCGAGTTCTATGAGTTTCCTGTACCCGGATGGCAGGAGAAAAACCGTTTCTTTGAGCCACTCGATCCGCGCTATCATGATGCGGATGGCGAATATAAAGCCATGTATGTACACCCCCGACCCTACCAAGACCCACACCCGCCAGTATGGTTAATGTCTAATGCGCCGCCAACTTTTCAGCTCGCAGGTGAGCAAGGTTGGGGGGTGATCTCTATGTCTTCTGGCGTCAAGCAGACCTTGGCCTGTTGGGAGCCTTATCGTGAGGCACTGGAAAAGTCCAGTGGCCGTAAGGTAAAGCTTGGCGAAGGCGTTGGCGTATGCACGGCATTTTACGTTGGTGAAAGCATGCACGAGGCAGAGCAAACTATACGGCCCTGCATCAACGCCTATTACGAGTTTTTAGGAGGCTCTCGTCCGGCTGGTGAGTGGACCAAGCGTGGCTATCTGGACATTGGTGAGGAGATGACCGCCGAGGATGAAGCCATGGACTGGTTTGATTTCTTAAACAAACGCGGCATTATAGTGGTTGGCGATGCAGAGTTTGTTGCAGAGCGCTTTGCGGAGAAGCAGCAAACATTTGGGTTAGATCATTTGATGTTGATGCAGCAATACACAGGAGTACCATATAGCAAGATCCTTGCAAGTTGGAACAGGCTGTTTGAGCACGTTATACCCAAATTTGGCACCCAATCTATTGCCCAAAAAAGGAGTAATACCAATGCTTGAGATCTGGGGGAGACCCTATTCATCGAATGTAATTCCCGTTATCTGGACAGCCAACGAATTGGGGCTAGATTACACGCTTCAATTAGCAGGTGGCAGCTTTGGAAAACTGGATACTGAGAGTTATGCCCGCATTAACCCAAATCGCATGATTCCTGCAATACGCGATGGAGATTTTGCACTTTGGGAGAGCCTTGCTATTGTTCGCTATCTCTGCAACCAATACGGTGAAGGCACATTATCACCAACAGATAAACAAAGCCGTGCGATTGCAGATCAATGGATGGAATGGTGCGCATCTATTGCCTTTCCTTCCGTCATACAACTATTCTTTGCCACAGTCCGCACTCAACCAGATCAACGTGAGTCAACAAAAATCGAGGCTTTGAGAGACCAAGCAAGTAAGGCGCTGAGTTTGCTAGACCAGCATTTATCAAAACAACTCTATGTCGCTGGAAACTCTTTCACCATGGGAGATATTCCTTTGGGATGTGTCGCCTATCGCTATTACAACATTGAGGTCGAGCGGCCAGCACTGCCGCACCTAGAGGCTTGGTATCAGCGGCTATGCTTACGCCCTGCCTACCAACAGCATGTTATGCGATTCTTTGGCACAAACCCCACAGAGTGGCAGGCGTTGGAGAAAGCATCGGCAAGTGAAGGGGTACTATAAAACCTACACTCACAGAGAAGAAATAGAGCCCAAAAATAATAACGACACAGGAGTTTAGTTGTGGACAATCAACTTACCTATCACCACCGTTTTACTGCAGAAGATTTTGACGCGCAATACAACCTGCGCGCTGGTCGCCCTGACTATGAGCAGACAGTAATACCGGACTGGATAAAGCGAAGTAAGGCAGCCAGAGCCAGCATACCCAACCAATTAGATATTCGCTATGGCGAAGGCAGGCGCCAACTACTAGACGTATTTAGCTGTGGCTCTAGCGATGCTGCTACCCTAGTCTATATTCATGGAGGCTATTGGCAGCGAGGTGATAAATCCATCTACAGCTTTCTCGCCCAACCCTTTGTCGACGCTGGAGTAAATGTTGTAGTGCTTGGATATGACCTCTGCCCAGAAGTCAGCATTACCCGCATTAGCGAAGAAATGCGTGAAGCTCTTCGCTTTCTGTGGCTGCAAAGCAATGAACATGGTCTAAACCGTGATCGCATTACAGTCATGGGGCACTCTGCCGGTGGCCACCTAACCCAAATGATGATGGCAACAAACTGGCCAACCTATGATGCTGCTCTGCCCGCAGGTCTGGTAAAAGCTGGTATACCTGTTTCCCCTCTCAGCTATCTAGAGCCAGTACGCCTAACCGAGGCACTCAACGCAGGTCTGCAAATGGATACAGCTGAGGCAGACAGCCAAAGCCCCATGACCAACCATCCACCAGTCACCAATGCTCCACAACTAGTGGTAGTAGGCGGTGCGGAAACAAATGAATTTCACCGACAAATGCAAATGTATGTCGATGCCTTTACTACCCCAGCAAGAGAAATAGGCAGCTATATAGTGCCAGATGTGGATCATTTCGATGAACTCAATATATTGGCAGACGCGAATAGCGAGTTCTTCACGAATTCACTAGCACTAATCAATAACTAATCAATAACCAGTAAATT
This sequence comes from uncultured Gammaproteobacteria bacterium, assembly GCA_929200405.1. Taxonomy (GTDB): domain Bacteria; phylum Pseudomonadota; class Gammaproteobacteria; order Cardiobacteriales; family CAKMZF01; genus CAKMZF01. Next base: position 5,796 of record CAKMZF010000071.1, read on the forward strand.
GCTATGAAAACACGAATTAATAAATCTAAAAAATGTAAAGATTGAACCAAAAAAAGGAACAGAAATGAGAGAACTAAATATGGCACTAGTAGACGCCATAGGCGATGCCTTTAACGCTAACGATATCGATGCAGTAATGCAGTATTTTGCTGAAGGTGCCACCTTTGATCACGCAGCAGGACCAAATGAAAACGGCATCCGCTTTGAAGGCAAAGAAGTACTGCGTGGTGTCTTTGGCGGACTATTTGAAAAAGTCGAAAACGTCCATTGGAAAACCCTAGACGCACGCATTGCCGGAGACAAAGTCTATTGCGAATATCTCCGCACAGCCCGCCACAAAGACGGTAGTGAAGAAAGCTTCCTTAGCGTAGATATTCTCACCATTCACGATGGGCTAATCGTGCACAAAGATACCTACTACAAACAGCGTACTGCTTGATCGTCACTCATACGGTAGCTTAATTACGCCTACTCGTTAGAAGCGATATTATCGGTGGCTTTGAGCATGTCTAGCTCGTCAAGACTTTTATAAACCGCGACATCGCTATCAGCGACTACGCTCTGACTGTCTTCTGTGAAGTTCAGTTGAGCAGTGCTATTTTCTGTGTTGTGAAGTGCAGTGCCATCTTCTGTGCTATCGTGCTGAGCAGTGCTGTCACCCTCACCACAGCCAGCGGCAAAAGCAAATAAAGTTGATAAGGTTGCTAATTTGATCTGTTTGCTAAATGTAGTCATATGATGTGCCTTCTTGTAAGGTAAAGTACCAGTTAATAACTATAAAATAATAGTTAACAACCATCTGGTCAATTTTTTGACATTACATAGTCATGCTATTTCTAGAGAAAATATTTCTAGCTTTTACCTTTCTTCCTGAAAGAACTATTATCTATTGATTTTATTGACATAAAATAAAACTCGGAATATTTTATATCGATGATATAAAAGACTAACAAGATGAATTGGTATGATTTTTAATCTTGTGAAAATGACTATGAAGATGAAAAAGAAGAAGACGTTTTAAAATAAACGCCTTGTTAGAGTTTCTAATAAATAAAGTCGCAAATTATGCCGAACTTAACATGCGTAATCGACTTTCAAACTCGCCTCTGTCAACGTAACAACCCTGCAGATGCCTGTAGCCTGTGTTAGGATCAAAAGCAGTGCGCCCATGCAAAACACGCCGATTGTCAAACACCGCCATCTCCCCGGCATTAAGCTTAATTTTTATTTGATATTTGTCTTGCTGAGTCAATCGCTTATAGGCTTGGTATGCCAAATAATAAGTCTCCATTATCTCTGGAGCGAGATCAAAGATCCCAGCGATATGAGTGTTAAAACATATCTCATATACCACACCGTTTTCATCGACATTAATAACTGTCTTACGGCTGCGGATATCATACTCTTCATCTTGAAAACGGAAAGGAATGCTCACCGTTGCTAATATTTCAAATGCTTCGGGATTTGATTCTCGCAAGTCTGCTGCAACCGCAAAACCATCGCAAAATACCGACTGTCCTCCTTCGGCTTCATTCGCTAAGCAGTGCAAAAACTGGTAACCCGGCGGCACCTCTTGATTAGTCAAATCCGTATGTAGAGGCAGCTCACTTGAAGTATAAGCCAAGTTATTAGGATTTGGCTTGGACTTCACTTCAAACTCCACTCCAAAATTGGTCTCTCGCAAAAAACCAACCCGCTTGGCAATATCCATGCCTGCATGAGAAGCATCGGCAATATTATCTACAATAGAAAGCCCATAACTCTGTGTGTCACGCATCCAACTCAGCAACGCCACATCATCTATCAATATATTAGCAGCGGAACTACTAGCTACGCCCTGCTGCTGCAACTCATTACGCCAGAGTCTCACAGGAAAATCAGCTGGATCGTTTAGAGACATACCTGGTTGGTTATCTCGTAACCATTGCAAAGCATAGCTAGCGCTGTGGTTTTCATGCATCCAATGCAGCACCAATCTGTCACCCTGTATCTCTGCGCTATCAATGCTGTCTAAAACATCTACCGAAGCAATATCAAACTGCCTTTCTAAAGTCTGTGGATGAAATCCCTGTGGATCATTATCCCGTAGCCAAATAAATGGAAATAAATTACGACTACCATCCTCCCATATCAACTGGATCATTCTTTGGTCTGGTTGGAGTATACATTTTGTCACGATTACACTGCTCTCAAGCTGATTAAATTACCCGCAAATGTAGCACACTCTACTTGGAAATATATACTGAAAAAATCATATTAAATAATATTCGGAGCAATATAGCATGAGATTCTATCTGTTAAGAAAAGCTCGGAAATTATTTGATTTATATCTCCGCTAACATCTGAACTATTTAAATCACACTCCGCATTTCTGCGCATTGAAATTCATTATCATATCGGTATGATCACTAACCATTGATTTTTTGTACTTATTTTAAATACCCAACAGAGAAACCACCTATGGCAAATCCTAATTCAAAAACACTCATGGGCGAGCGCATAGCCTCTGCTCGCATCGCCGTTGGGCTTAGTCAACTGGAGTTGGCAGAAAACATGGGAGTTAAACTCAGCAGTGTTGAAAACTGGGAATCTGATATCACATCTCCGCGCTCTAACCTGCTCAGTCGCATGTCTGGCATCTTGCATGTCTCTATTCTCTGGCTGCTAGCGGGCACTGAAAATCACGATTTCCAAGAGCCAAACTTAGAAGAAACCGCTAATCTAAACCGAAAAATACAGCATGCAGAAAGCCTAATTGAAGAACTAAGCAAAATATTAGAAGAGATGAAAGGTTTTAGTCACCAGATTCAGAAAGACTTCGATGGCTGATAGTAATCGACCTGTTACAGAACTCTCCAGTGTAAGCATTGACGTAATTTATTTTCTGAGCTTGAAAATCAAATCACTCCAAATTTTGAAAAACCTTTTATGTTTTTTGTTATGTACTTACAGCATTTCAGCACCATTAAAATAACGAACTGGAACCTTACTAACTTTAGAGCGCTCCAAGCCGAAATTTATTGCTACAACAGGATTAGGCTGACCCGGTTTAGTTTCATAGTGAGTAATACAACCGCAATCGGAACAGCGTATGAAGTTTAGTTCCTGATCACCCCAAGAATATGAACTAACACCTTTAGTGCCAATTTCCATTATGGGTTCTTCTGGTTGATAATACCCCCACAAACTCATGTATCTGCTGCATATAGAACAGTTACATTCTGTCACTTGCACAGGCTCTTTTACTGATATTTTTACATTTCCGCAATGACAACTTAAATCCATAGTTATATTCTCAATTAGACACCTAACGTGTAGTGGTCAACTAAAATTGGCCAGCACGTTATAGTCGTTTACAACGAGAGCAATTTGAGCAATATTCTACTTCATTATCTTTCTTAATTGAAAGTTTCGCTTATAGTATAATACCTGCATAACACGCTTTCTATCATGCAGATTATGTCTAAATTTACCACTTAATACGGCTAACCCAAAGACAATCTAGAATGCCGAATGCAGCAAATCGTATTGATGCGATTGTTATATCGGTTCTAACCACACTTTGATAAACCATAAATAGCGTGACTAATAATACGACCATTCAGATATTCACTATTAGAAACGATACCTTCTAACTTCATGCCCAAACGTTCACAAACCTTGCGACTTGGTAAGTTATTATCGCCAACTGAAATCTGAATTTTCTCAAGTTGTAAATCCGAAAAAGCAATCTCGATTAACTTGGAAACAGCGCGAGTAATAATCCCATTACCTTGATAAGACTCACTGAGCCAATAACCAATTTCAGCCATTTTTAAATCATGGTTAATCGTATTGAAGCTGACATTACCAACCAATTCACCTTGGTAAATCATGGCGCAAACCATTCCTTTACCTTCAGCATAATCAATAAGAGATTTACGCACAAAATGTAAGAAAAAATCCTCGGACTTTGCGTGAGGCGGCCAAGCAAGCCATTGAGATAAGTATGCTTCTTCCTTCGATACGATTTCAAAGTACTTCTTAGCAAAAGATGGCTCAATAAGTGCCAATTTCAATTCACTATCAACATCCACTGTAAACATAAATTACCTCTATATCAATATAATGCTACGTTCAGCGGCTTGTCCGCTATCCTGCTTTGTTATGCCTTTTTGAATACCCACTAATCCAGCGTAAAATAGGCTCTAACGGCCCTTGTCCAAAAAAATTAGCATAAACGCCTACAAACACCATAGCAACAAAAGCTATGCATAATGAAATAGCAATTAAAGCAGCATTGCCAATCGAGTTAAATAAACCTAAACCATAGGAACCAAATACAAAGCCAGCCAAGATGCCTTGAGCAACGTAGGAAGAAAGTGAATTTTGCCCAGCAAGTAGTAAAAAATTCGGAATATCGACCGCTCTTGAAAGTCTTATAAATAGATACAAGTAAACTAAAGATAATGCAGGTGCTCCTATGGCTATAAATACAAATCCGAATAGTGATAACATTTCGTAAGATTCAGGAATAATTCCACTAACAACTAATGCATACAAAAAGTTCAAAGGTAAGGCGATTAATAACAAGATAGGCAAACGTTGGCGAAGAAAATTAAATCCATAACTGTGCTTAGAAAAGAAATCAGATTTAGCAGCCGCTAAACCTGCAGAAAAAGCACCGAATGCTAATGGCCCCTGTAAAAATAATATAAAAGCAAACGTGGCTGGCCAATCCTTAATTCGGGCTTTTGTCGCTTCAAGATAATCCCCCCCGAGGGTTATTTCTTCTGTCATGACTAGTGGAGGAATAGTTTTATTAACCCCCATCATATCTATAGCCACAGCAAGTATCGAGAGAAAAAAAGCACTCAACAGAATCATCCAAGCGGAGATCATCATTAGTTGCCGGGGTGTACGATCTTTTATCAACCAAAGAAGTGAACCAAGTACGGCATACAACAATAAGATATCACCAGTAAATACTAAAATTGCATGAACGACACCTAAAATTGCTAATCCGGCCATTCTTCGAAAATAGCGCTTTGCAAAAGACTGGCCTTTCGACTTTGCAGATTGTGACTGAATAGCCATACCCCAGCCAAATATGAAAGAGAAAAGAATAAAAAACTTCAGTTGCAAAAAACACTCTACAAAAAATGCTACTGATTTGTCGTAAAAGTTTTCAGGCGCAACAAAAACGGACTCTACCGGCAACGCCATAAATGGCACATTGACCACACATATGCCGATCAACGCGATCATCCTGATAATATCCACTTCACTACAACGCTTTATAACACTCATGATGTTTCACTCTCTATGCATAACGCCGCTTCTACACTTTATTTGTCACAGTTAATGCGCTTGTTATGCATCGCCTTCACCCAAATTTAATGTCATCGATTGCACAATCAATCCGCTACCCTCACGCAACGGTTTAACTTTACCATCGGGATAAAAACCAACAGATTTATACAATGCAATCGCTTCTGAATTAGTTGTTGTAACAAAAAGTAAAACGACATTTGCTTTACGTTCATTTGCCCACGATAGTACCCTTGAAACCAGAGCGCGAGCAATTCCCTTACCTCGGATTTCCGGCGCCACCCACATTTGATAGATATTTACTAAATGTGATTCGCTAAGCACACCCCATGTGAGAGCAACCGCTTGCTCATTGTAATATGCCAGCAAAGGCAATATTGTCATGGAATTTTCGGCTTCCTTTAATCGTGCCTTCCATACTTCATCTGGAAAAGCAGCCTCCTTCTTTAAAGTCGAACCAAATGAATCTGGCGACTCACCAAGAGATTTTAATCGAAGATACTTGTATATCTCCCAATCTTTCTCGCTAATTCTTTTGACTTCTAGACCACTCATGACTTTCCAAAAGATGCCTAACGCTTTGCACAGCGGCGCGAAATACGAACGTCCAGCACCGAAGGGGCGAACTGCTGCAACTTGTTATGTACTCGACTAACCGAAGAAACAAGCATTAGCATCCTCGCTTACAATGGACAGAAACTCCTCAACATACTTAACGCTAGGAACTGGTTTATAGCTGTGCCACTTCAAATCCTGGCGCTGCCAGTAGATTTTCCATAGCTTTTCCTTTTTCACATATGTAGCTTTGGCAAATGGAATTTCCATTTTATTTTCAGGATTATTCCATTCTGGGCGAATCTCAAATAACTCAATACTTTGATTATCAATACGATAACCAAAATCAAGCTGGCTGCGTACATGAGCAGGAGGCCGCTTGAGATCGAGAAACTTCTCTATTTCTCTTTCGCATCTTTTTGTCTCAAATTCACTTATTGCCATATCAATCTCTTAATTTTGGTTGCACATAACGCCGCATTGTGGGGAATTTTAAGTGTAGCCATTTTGAATGTAAAGTGCAGCGAAGCGAAACGCCCAGAACGAGCGGAACTTAAAATTTTCCTACGAATGCTTTGTTACATTTTTCTCGATAATTTTGAGAAGTGATTCATATTCTTGCACCTTTTGTCTTGGAAAGATGAAAGCATTGATACTATCAATATAAAGGTATATTGCGTCATCGGTGTATTCATACCTTTGAATTGCCTCCCATTTATGCTGAGACTCGTAAAACTCACCACTACTAGAGATACCTTGATCATTAATTACGAAACTATGAGCAGATAGGAAAGAACCCGTTTCGGATGGCTGACATGCTTTCTTGAGTTTTATTCCATTTGAAAGAAATATTCCAAAAAACGTTATTAATGAAAAAGCTACAACTCCCGCAGTAGGCCAACTAAATGCCGTATTACTTTGAAAGTAAATAAAAAACACTATAGCAATTATGAACCATAGTATTATGTTTACCCACATACTTTCCCACCATACCTTACCGTCTTTACAGAGCTTACGCTCCAAGTGAGATTGATATGATTTCCAATCTGATAACTCGTAATTAATCTGAATTTCCATACTACCTCATAAAATGTAACGCCTTGCTAACCAGCGTAAAATTGTTGACTAAAATAAGTGCGGAACGAACGTAAGCCAACTGTTTTACGTCCATTTAAGCAACTTGTTATGTGCCTATTACACAAGGCTTTCTTTAACTTTTTCAAACCAACCACGAACCTCTTCATATGCTTCTAGTTCAATTAGATCCTTTAGCGTCAACAGCGGTGCGGCTTGTTCAGATAATACTCTTTTAATTGTACCTGCGCCTTCTCCAACTATTTCTGTGTTTCCATCTGCTTTAAGACCTTTCAGGAAGGAGGAAAGATCTTTAGGTATATTTTTATTCTTCCATTCATCGACCCAACCGTCATCAGAGTGCATAAAATCTTCTTCGATTGGGTAAACTTCCTTAATCAATCTTGGATGAATATAGTTCTCAACTTCCAGCATATTTGTTAATGCTGCCCAAGAACCTGCTCTTCCATTAACTTGATCAACTGCAATCTTATATTTTGCAACGTCATTGTCATAGATATGAATCTCAGGCTTATTTAACTTGGCAAGGTAGTTTTTGTTAACCCAATGCATCAACGTACCACCACCCAAAAATATTGTGAGGACACGATCATCATTTTCTAAATCTAAATCAAAGAGTTTCCCCACATGATTGAAAAACTCAACATCAGTTGGCCCTTCCAGACATAAAATTGTTTGAACCCCCAAATTGTCAATTAAAGGTGCAACATTCGGCAGCATACCTAATGTCTGGGCAATAGTTTCCAAGTTATCTTCAGTTCCTTTTTGAACTACGGGCAATCCATCAACTTTATTTATAAACCTAATTTTGTCTGTATTTACTAGCCCTGCAAGAGACGGGCTATGTGTTGTAATTAATACTTGGGTATTCTCATTTTCAGAAAGCTCAACTAGTGCATTGAACAATTCAACCTGCCAAGTAGGATGTTGCGACGTTTCGGGTTCTTCAATTGCGTAGATTACATTCTTATCTTCAGCATTCTTTCTTTCTGCTTCTGCTCTGAAGTAGTTAAGTAATATCAGCCTTCTTACTCCACTCCCTCTCTTATTGATGGGGATTCCATCATCACAATTAAAAGAAAATGAGAATAGAGATTCCCAAGGCTTATGCGACATTTCAGGAGAGAGGACGTCAGCTATTT
>CAKMZF010000072.1 GCA_929200405.1 uncultured Gammaproteobacteria bacterium
ACGTCACCTTTGTCTCCTACGCTTATCAGCTACGGCGACGGCGACGTCCACCCTCACGGCCACCGCGGGCGGATGAGGCTTCGCCTTCGGCGACAGGCTCGCGATAACGTTTAATCCAGTTGGTACAGTTAGGATCATGGCCCATCATTACGTTACCTGCCATTACACCCATCATGTCCAGATCATGCATAGGATTCATAATAGCCGATGTCATGCCAGAGGCGATGCTCATGCTCAAAAAGCTGCTGTTAATACCACTTCTATTCGGCAAACCAAAACTAAAGTTTGATGCACCACAGGTACTATTTACTTTTAAAGTATCTCTTAGCTCATTAAGAATATACATAACCTGCTTGCCCGCGGTATTAATCGCTCCTACAGGCATCACGAGAGGGTCAACCACGATATCTGAACGTGGTATTCCGTAATCTGCTGCACGCTCAATAATTTTTTTCGCGACAGCCAAACGTACATTTGGATCTTCTGAAATACCCGTTTCATCATTTGAGATCGCCACAACTGCACACTTATATTTGGCAACTAGCGGCAACACTCGCTCTAGTTGCTCGTCTTCACCAGTTACAGAGTTTAGTAACGCCTTGCCCTTGTATACAGCCAATCCTGCTTCTAACGCATCAACAATGGAGCTATCAATCGCTAGCGGCACATCAACTAATTCTTGCACCATTTTGATGGTGTCTGCCAATATCTTAGGCTCGTCTGCTAGCGGGATGCCTGCATTCACATCTAGCATAGTAGCACCAGCTTTTACTTGCGCTATAGCGTCAGCTTCTACACGAGAGAAGTCGCCTTCCTTCATTTCGGCTGCCAATAATTTACGGCCAGTTGGGTTGATTCTCTCCCCAATCACACAGAACGGATGATCAAAACCAATGGTGATTTCTTGTTTATCCGAGCTTATTTTAGTCTCTACTGACATGGTTATTCCTATTTTTATCGTTAACTTTTTCTTGATTAACGGTTGCTAGTTAGTTGTTGATTCTTTTATTTGCTTAAGACTTAACGTTGGATATCAAGCCGCCAGCTTTGGTGACTTTTTCCAGATATTCATCACTCCACTGTCCTTCTATCTCAAGCGCTTTCTGCTTTGCTGTTTCTTCCATATTGTCATCAGAGGCAGGAAAGGCATCTCTTCTCCAGTCTTCCATGTATGCCTCACTACCGCCCTTTCCAGCGCGCATTGCTGCTCTGTCTATGGCTTCTTGAAAGCGATTAGCCAGCATAACTTTTGCTGCCGTTCTTCCTTTTTTGATAATGATCTGTGCGGGGATATCTCTCCAATAGACAATGTGCATTTTTGCCATGTTATCTCGTTCCTTAATTCCCAGTGGTTATCGTTCTTTGTTTAAATCTAATTACGGTTATTAACTGAAGGCTGCAAACTAAACCGTATTGGCTGTTCTGCCAAACTTGTCTCTAATAACCCGTAGCCAGTCTCACGTACCTCAAAAGCTAACCCAAGCCGCTCTGCCTGTGTTCTAGCTTTATTTAGCAATGACTCATCGGAAGTCTGTGCTAAATAAATCACCCGCTTATAATGTGCAAAATACATCTCTAATAATTCTGGGTTCTTCTTTAGACCCATACCTTCCCAAATAATTCGATCAAAATGTCGAACCATAAAATCAGTCAGGAAGTACGTACCTAGCTCTTCTTCCATCATTTGCTCAAAATTTTCTAATCCTGAGAAAAATCCGTAGCAGTGTGTTCCCGGCATTCTCTCTACTCCATATTTTTGACAGACTGCATCTAACATGCCGCCAGTACCGCAATCTGCATATGCAATAAATATATGGGAGTATTTGTCTTGGGTTTTGACCAACATCGCCTCAACTTTTTCAGGAATTAGCTGAGGACGATTATGTAAATCTGCCGGTAAACACTGAACTTTAATGTGCTGCCAATTATTTAATTTGGTCAGGGCGATTATTTCGCGAGACAACGCACCACAAGCGATAATTAAAGTATTTGGGATAACTTTTTGATCTGTAGCAATATGGTGCATGTCATCAACAGTTGCCGCTGAGATCGAAGTCTTAGATATGTGAGAAGTATTCTCGCTCATCTCAACAACACTTCGATTTCAAACAGTTACTGTTACAGCAGTATCGTGTGGTTAACGCTGATTATGCTTGCGTGCCATAAAGTCTTTTGCCGTATCTACAGCTACCGCTGCGTCACGACAGTAGGCATCTGCACCGACTGCTTTACCGAACTCTTCGTTTAACGGAGCACCGCCAACTAAGACGATATAGTCATCACGCAAACCCTTTGCTACCAGCTCATCTATAACCACTTTCATATAGGGCATAGTCGTTGTTAATAGTGCTGACATACCAAGGATATCTGGCTTATGCTCTTCAAGCGCTTCAAGGTATGTTTCTACTGGGCAGTTAATGCCTAAGTCTATCACCTCAAAGCCTGCGCCTTCCATCATCATGCTAACCAAGTTTTTGCCGATATCGTGGATATCGCCTTTCACTGTGCCAATCACCATCTTTCCGATAGGCGGTGCACCTGTATCTGCTAGCAATGGACGCAATATTTCCATGCCACCTTTCATTGCATTCGCAGCTTGTAATACTTCTGGAACGAATAAAATGCCGTCACGGAAATCAACCCCAACAATAGCCATACCGGCAACTAGAGCATCGTCAAGCACACGTTTTGCTGACCAACCCCTAGCTAAAAGGATATTGGTGCCTTCTTCGATTTCCTCACGTAAACCATCATACAAATCATCGTGCATTTGGAGCACAAGCTCTTCATCGTCTAATTCACTTAATACGATATCTTCATCATCATATTCTTCAGTCATTTGAGCTCCTAAAAACTGCGAGTTATTAATTTCCGATCTTCGGATTATCCGTAGAGAAAGAGTATGGATTCATGCTTTCACTGTCTATGCGCTCCGCGACATTTTCAGACTACAAAACGACAATGCTAGAAATACTTTATCTTTTGAAAAAACGGAGAATATATTTTAGAGATTTACCACCAGAAAGTTTTTGAAATATTTTCAATATTAGATTGAAATAAACACAATAATTATCTCTCAGCCAGCAGTGCTAACTCACTGAATTAATGCACCAGTTTATTTAATGCAGACCTATGAAGTCGCCACTGATTAATCGCCTTGCCGTGCTCTAATCTGGTCACTAAGGCACGATTTGCGCTCAACAGCTCAAAACCAAGCTGCGCTAAAATTTTGTTAGCTGGTATATTAAACAACGATGGCTCGCAATAAAGCGTTTCTAGTTCAAATTTATCAAAAAAATGCAATATCGACTGTTTAATAAACCATGAACCATTGCCTTTATTTCGCTGCTTTGGATACCACAAATGCAGATGCAAATATGCCTGCTTACGGAACTCAATATTGGTTAAATTCGCATGACCAACTGAGCTGTCAGCCAACTGCCAGATTAAATAATAAATCGACTTTGTTTGATAAGACTTTTGCTCTTCTTCAAGCAACTGCCGAACCCACTCGTCATAGGCCAAAACTGGCATATCTGAGCCATCTGTCGCTTCTAGATACTGCCTATTAGTATGTTGAAAATAATTAATGACATCCTCGCAATCCGAGACAACAAATTGCCTAACGTCACGCTGCACGACAACACCACGCTTATTTTTGTAATGCGCGGAGGGTACAAACAAGGTGTAGAGCCGAGTACATACAGCAATAAAAACACAGCTGACAACAACAAAGACACTCAACACCATGCGCATCACATCATTGCCTTCACGATAATTGCCGTCGATATCATACCGATAGGCTTTGTCACAATGATCTGGGCCATCTATTGGGTAAAAAGCATAATTAATGATACTTGCTAAGAACTTCCAAAAATCACGGTTTTGACAGGCTGAATTTCTGACGTTATAGCCCGTTCTTGCAGAGATAGTTGAGCGCGGGTTCCCTCCAGCAATCGCATTGCCAAGTTGATCAATCGAAATTAACACCCCCAGCAACCAAGATGTCTCTTGTTGTTGATTATTCTTAAAATCCCCCACTACGGTTTCTTCCTAATTCGGTATTATCTGCACGATTATATCAATATCCGTACCAGCTTAAAAAGCCAAGCTGCTAATAGCTAGTGTTAGCGTTTACGGATATCAACATCATCTACTCTCCCAGAGCGTTTCCGACTGCCTTTTTTAGATGCTTTCTTGGCTTCTTTTTTAGCCAGTTTCTCTGCCCTTCTTATCTCTACAGCGCGTAATTCTACATCGCGCATTTCAGGGGTTTCCAATGTTATACGGCCAATAGAACCTTCACGGAACTCGTGCACCAATATCTTAGATATCCGGTCAATATCGACACGACCACCTGCCAAGATAGCCCCTCTTTGCTTTGCCAGCTGTTTCAGCAAATCTTGAAATACCTGTGGAGGAAACTCGCCCTCAAGAGCAGGTAAGACTAGATTATATCTCTCTTTCAATAATCCGGAATAAAACCGTATGCAATACTCTAACAATTGTTCAGCAAGCAGCTCATAATCGAGAACCGTATCTTTCATCGCACCAGTAATCCCCAAACGCTCGCCGCTTCTATAGTTTTCGACATTAGGCCAAAGCATTCCTGGGGTATCCACTAGCGTCACCCCATTATCTAGCAAAATTTTCTGCTGATGCTTAGTCACTGCTGGCTCATTACCCGTTTTCGCTACTTGGCGACCTGCTAGGATATTGATAATGGTAGATTTCCCAACATTGGGTATACCCACCACCAAAGCATGTATTTGTTGTTTTTTCTCTAACTTATGCGCAAATAGCTCTCGGCAGATAGATTTAATTTTTAGAATTGATTGTGGTTGGTGAAAGCTAACAGCGTGACTACGAAGACCACGATTTTTCGCCATATCTTGCTGCCAAATCTCCGTTAACTCAGGGTCAGCTAAATCCGACTTAGTAAGTATCTTAAGTGCCGTTTTGTCTCCGCGAATTTCCTCTATCATCGGGTTTTCACTGCTGTAAGGAATGCGGGCATCCACTATCTCAATAAACATATCGACCTGAGATAGCGACTGCCGAATTTCTTTGGCAGCTTTGTGCATGTGGCCAGGATACCATTGTAATTGCATTTTATCCTCTACATTGTCGTGGTGTTATTATCACCCATTGGCAACCTGCTCCGCTTAGCTCTCTGACAACTTAATCTCTGTCTTTGTCAGCGAAATCTTTCTCTCTTTGTAGAGCTTGCCAATTGTTTTTTTATAATTAGCCTTACTAGCACGAAATACTTCGTATATTTCATTGGGTGAACTCTTATCAGTAATACTGCAGACTCCACCATTTTCTGCCAGATACGACAAGATAGTTGCCTCCAAGGCATCTCTTGGCAGGGTTTGGCTGGGCCGCAATGCCAAATCGATTTTATGATCTCCTGCTCTTACCGATTTAATATACCCTGTTATCTTATCGCCGATATGAATGGTCTGAATAACATCGCTATTAAATATCAACCCGAGGTGACTGCCATTGATAACAGCTTTATAGCCAAGGTCTGATCTACCAGATATTAGCAAATCAACTTTTTGATCTGGTTTAAAATAGCTACCAACCTCAGAGAGATAATGACTCAATTTACTGCTACCGACTATTCGCTCACTCGCTTGATCTTGATAAGCATAAACAACATAGCGCTTACCCACTATCATTGGCACAGCCTGCTCGCTATAGGGAACTAGCAAATCTTTACTCAAACCCCAATCCACAAACGCTCCTATTTTATTTACTGCCACCACTTTTAAATGCGCGCATTGCTCTATTTGAACATAAGGCGTTTCGGTCGTGGCGATCAGTCGATCTTCGGAGTCAAAGTATAAAAAACAACTTATCCAGCTACCTATGTCACTTCCTTCTGGCACATAGCGCTTAGGCAGTAACACTTCTCCGAACTCACCACCATCTAAGTACAGCCCGAAATCAACGGTTTTCACCGTCTCTAATCGATTCATGCGACCTATAGCAATCTCATTGGGCATAGCATCTTCGGACTGATTAAGCTGTTGGGAATTTTGTGTTGTATCTGTGATTTGATTATTCATAGGCTATTTTATCATCTCTGCGCTAAACACTCACCCTAATATCAACCAAAAAGCCACACCAATCATTAAGGTACCAGCAATACGGTTCACCAATCTCACGTTACTACTATCATTGAGTAATTTGCGCAGTGTTTTGCCGCCGCCTGCATATAATATCAACGACAGAAATTCAATAATCAAAATAACCACAACCAACATTGCAACTTGCGGTGCAAATGGCAAAGAAGCATCGATAAATGGTGGCAGTAACGACACGAAAAATGCCCACCCCTTCGGGTTACTAACCGCAGTAACAAAACCCTGACCCGCCAGCGTTAGTGGGCTGACCTGATAATCCGCCTCGCTTTGCTGCTGCAAGGACATCTTGCCTCTAGAGAGCCACATCTGCACCCCAAGATAGATCAAATAGCAACCCCCAATGGTCTTAAAAACGGTAAAAACCGTAGGCCAGCGTAACAAAATAGCGGCGACACCCACCACAGATAGCACCGCCACCAAGCCAACGCCAATCAGCTCACCCCACATAAAGTGCAATGTTTTCTTCAAACCGATCGACATACCGAGCGTTAGTGATAATGTCATACACATACCGGGGGTAATAGAAACAAATATGAACGTTGGTATAAAAACTGATAGCATACTGAAATTTATCATCAACGATAGCCCAAAAAATCCTTAAAATATTCCCGAGATAATAACTCTACGGGTGCAAAAAATTGTTATCATGCCCCACTTTGCATTAAAAGACGATTAGAATCTATGACGAACATCTTCTCTACCAACACTACCTCTTTAAAAGTTAGCTCAACTGATGATAACAATCCCGACAGTGTAAACTTTTCAGAGCTCGATAGCATAGCGCTACTAAACTATCTCGCCCTACCCCAGCAAAGAGACAGAACCAATAGAGAGTCTAGGGGATTAGACAAAATGCAGGCGCTTTTAGCCTTTCTTGGCAATCCCCACGAGCAACTCAACAAAGCGATTCACATCACTGGCAGCAAAGGCAAAGGCTCTACAGCACTGACATGTGAAGCTTTTCTGCAAAAAGGTGGTTGCACTACTGGCACCTTTACCTCACCACACCTGAGTCACTGGTGCGAGCGCTACCGCATCAATGGAGCTGCAATCAGTACCGAAGAGTTTGAGAATATTTTCACCGGCATTCGAGAATATTGCCAGCAACATCCGCATGATTTACCAAGCTTTTCAGAGACGTTAACATCAGCAGCTTTGGTATTATTTGCCGCTCACAATGTCGATGTGAGCATTATTGAGGTTGGCATGGGTGGCAGACTTGATCCAAGCAATGTTATCGAAGCCGAGGTTGCTGTAATTACCAGCATAGAGCTGGAACACACCGAAATATTAGGCAATAGTCTGGTTGAGATAGCGACAGAAAAAGCTGGCATTATTAAACGAAAAACAGCACCTCACTCACCACAATCTGTCTTGGTCGGCAATGTCCACCGTGATACGCTACCAATATTTGCCAAAACAGCCTATCGACACCAAGCCAATCTTATGGTGATGGGGCAAAGCTTAAAAATCAAGCAATTAGCGGAAGGCTGGCGTTTAATTACTCCAGACATGAAATTAGATTTACCCAACTCGACTGTCTGCAAAGTGCTAACGCTAGCGCATCAGCGCAATAATACCGCGCTAGCCATTGCCGCCGTTCTAGCACTGGATAGCATAGAGCCTGAGAATATTTTACTCGCTTTAACACAAGCCCTAACCGAACTATCACTGCCCGGCAGATTAGATTGGCGAGAGTCTGAAGGCAAGCCTAACCTATTGATAGACGCCGCGCATACCGAGGCATCAATAAATGCATTAATCGAGTTTTGGCAACTCAAGTCTGACTTAAACAACAGCACTGACAAACACAGATTAATTGTTTCACTCGCCAACAATAAATCTCCCCTCAAAGTCATCGAGCCACTGCTTAGCTTGGTTGATAACATAGTCATTTGCTGCCCTTCCCAAGAGCGCTCTATTCCAGCAATAGAGTTACAGGAAGCACTCGCCAATAGTGAGCTGCTAAAAGCAGATACGCAGCTCACCATTTGTGACAATATTGCTGATATCGGCGATTTTTTATCTGCTGATAATCAGCAATTCAGCACAGTTATTTGTACAGGCTCCACCTACCTTGCAGGGGCAATCTATCGCTACGCCTTTAATTAAGCTTGTCAAAAATTTGGAAATCACGAGAGCTTGTTAACACACTGACGCTTTTTCAATACAGATTAAGAAGTGTGAATTTTTATAAAATTGTCAACTAGATAAGTTTGAAATTTAACCGAATGATTTTCGATAATAATGGTAGTCGCGAGTGGATTCGAACCACCGACCCCCACAATGTCAATGTGGTGCTCTAACCAACTGAGCTACGCGACTATAACGACTATAATTGTTCGTTCTATTTGATTCACCATTAAAGAATATACTGGCGAATCAAGGATGCGGATAATAGACCAAAGCCGATAAGCTGTAAAGACTACTCGGCGGTTGTTTTTCAGATATTGCTATCTTTTTTCTGCCAATAGCAAAGCGGCATTATCCACAGCAACACTGTAATGCGGGTCTTCCTTTACATTGACCTCTACCAAAGGCCCAGCTTTATCCAATAGCAAACGACATTGCTCACTTAAATGCACTAAATGAAGCGTGCGACCGGCTTTCTGATATCTATCCGCCAGTTTATCAATCGCCTCTAATGCCGAATGATCTGCTACTCTCGCGGTTTGAAAGTCGATTATCACATCATCGGTATCTTCTTTGGGACTAAAAAGCTCTTGGAACTGTCTGATTGAGCCAAAGAATAATGCGCCTTCGAGCTGATAGATGGTCTGCCCATCATCATTGACAAAACGTCTGACGTTGATGTGTTTGGCATGCTCCCAAGCAAATACCAGAGCCGATAGAATAACGCCGATAATAACCGCAACCGCCAGATCAAAAAATACCGTGATAACTGCCACTGCTATACCAATCATTGACTCTACAGGTGGAATCTTTGTCAGCAATCCAAAGCTACTCCATTCAAAAGTACCGATCACTACCATAAACATCACCCCCATTAACACTGCGATGGGGATAACCTCGATAAGACTAGAAGCATAGAGTATAAACATCAGCAAGAACAATGCCGCTGAGATACCAGACCAACGGCCGCGACCGCCAGATTTGATATTAATAATACTCTGCCCAACCATGGCGCAGCCGCCCATACCACCAAAGAGTCCGGTAACGGTGTTTGCCACGCCTTGACCAATACATTCTTTGTTAGGCCGACCTGTTGTCTCGGTAATTTCATCAATCAGGTTCAGCGTAAGCAGGCTCTCGATTAACCCCACCAATGCCATGATAATAGCGTATGGTAAAGCTGTTAAGAAAATATCCATGGTAACTGTCGGCATAGAAAATTGTGGTAAACCGCCTTTTATGGAGGTGATATCCCCTACCGTCTTAGTGGTAAAATCGGGGAATATCTGCATTAATCCCAAAACTAAAACAGTACCAACAATAATCGCGGCTAACGTCGAGGGAATAATAGTGGTGAATTTTGGTAGCCACTGGATAATCGCCATAGTTAAGAATGCGATGGCAAGCATAATGGCAATTTGCGTCATCGGTATCCACTCCGCGACAAACAGCCCTTTTACACCATGAGCACCAGAGTCATTTGGTAATTGAAAGTGCGCTAATTGCGCGATAAAAATAACCAATGCCAGACCATTCACAAATCCTAAAAATACTGGATGCGGCACTAAACGAATAAACTTACCAAGCTTAAATATGCCGAATAAGATTTGAATTAGCCCCATCAATACCACAGCAACAAATAAATGATTGATATCATGCTCAACAACCAATGCCACAGCTACTACCGCGATTGCGCCAGTAGCGCCTGTTATCATGCCGGGTCTACCACCTATAGCCGCAGCGATTAGCCCCATAAAAAATGCAGCATAAAGCCCGACAATAGGGTTCACATGCGCAATGAGCGCAAATGCAACCGCTTCTGGCACTAATGCTAAGGCAACGGTTAAACCAGAAAGGGTGTCATTTTTGAGGACTTTAGGGTTAAAGAATGATTCGGTATTGGTCATATCTAGGAGCTTCTTAAATAAGTTTATGCAGGCATATGCTAAGGTCGCGCATTATCCCCGCTCTGAACAAGATTTCAAGCCTAGCACGCAATACTGGGCAATATTCTCAAGCTATGGCAGACTACACATTACAGTTTGTGTATCACAATCAATTTTATTAAACTCTATTTAGAGTCCAAAATTATTTACCTTACTCAGCATTACTCAGAGGCAACTATGACAATACTTATTTTTATTTTTGAATTCATCAGCTTATTTTTAGTCGCTTTTATTGCAGGCAGCACTGCCTATATATCTTTAGTTGAGGTGCCCGCCAGAGCGGCACTAGGTCACCCCGTTAGCCCTACTAGTTGGCGTGAATTTTTCCCTAGAGCTGCCAATGTGCTCAAAAACACAGGGTTAGTGATGCTACCCTTCTTAATTATCGCTTTTTTGCTAACTTTTAATTGGTTCTGGATAGGCTCAGTCTTATGCTGCTTTGTTATCGGGCCTTACACTGGCGCAAAAATGGCTCCTATTAATAATCAACTGCAAGATCAAAGCCTTGACATGAACACCCGAGAGGCGCAAGACTTAGCAATTGAGTGGGGGAAACGCCATCTAATACGGACTTATTTGGGGCTAGGTGCATTAGTATTTGCCATATTAGCTGCACTGACTTAACTCACCATCACTAATGCGCACCTGAAATAGCCTATCGTTGCTGACTGTTTAAGCCAACTCAGTCAGCTTTTCTTGGATAGGCTTTCTGCCGACCTGACCGATTTCAACGGCATAACCGTACCAGATCAAACCAACAATTTGTTCATGCTCAGCATCTATCCAGCAGATATCATAAAACTCACTATCTCGAATCACAGGCCCTGTGCTCCATTTTGAGTGAACACCATTTACACTCATTAGCAGTAATAAGTTTTGTATAGCACAAGCAGCAGCGGCATAGTTCTCTTTCGTTTGCAGCGCAGATTCCGTCACTTGACTGGTAACTACAAGCCAGCCAGGTATACCTGCCCATCTTCTAGCCTTATGCTCAGCTTTTTCTTTGCCTTTTGAGGCGAGCAATAATTTACTATTGAGATTGATAATTTCTGCTTTTGTCTGCTCACCGATTAAGTAAAAATGCCATGGTTCGGTAAGATGATGGTTGGGAGCAAAAGCAGCACTGGCCAACCATTGCTTTAGCTGCGCATTATCCGGTTTTTTATCAGACTGATATTCGTGAACCGTTCTGCGATCACGAATCACCGTTTCCAGTGTTTCGGCTTGCTCAGGAGTGAATGAAGTTATTGATTGATTTTTCGGCATGAGTACTAATGAATGAATAAAGTTTCTGCCAATTCGAACTATCTCTATCGGCTAGTATTGGATTCTGTTGCTATTCAGCGTAATATATCGTCTTCATTAGTTTACCATGTTACAACATTGACTACTCTACTTTCGCGCGACGCGCACAATATTTCTCGTAAAAACATCAGTCCTAATGCCTTAAAAGTCTTATATCGACTTCATGACAAAGGTTTTCGTGCCTGCCTAGTAGGCGGTGGTGTTCGCGATTTACTGCTGAATTTGCAGCCTAAAGACTTCGATGTCGCAACCGATGCAACACCAGAACAAGTTCGCCAACTGTTTAATAATTGCCGTTTAATTGGTCGCCGCTTTAAATTAGCCCATGTCCGCTATGGTCGAGAGATTATAGAGGTAGCGACCTTTAGAGGCTCAGCCGAAAGCTCTGCCGAGAATGAGAATAGCGAACAGGAAACTAAAAATTTTAACGCCAAAGCGAATGTTGCCAGTGATCTCAATAACATTGCGATTAATGAAACTGTAGATTTTGACGATAGCTCCATCGACTGGGAGGAATATGACAAACACCTCCCTAATGGCAATGTTATTACATCAGAAAAACGAACCAAGAAAAAAGATAGCAAAAAATCAGCACACCAAATAGACAGCGATGGTTTTGTTACTCGTGACAATGTTTACGGTACTATCGAAGAAGATGCCGTCAGACGAGATCTCACTATCAATTCTCTCTATTACGATATCAATGATTTCTCGATTATTGATTACTGTGGCGGTGCACAAGACTTAAAAGATGGCGTCATTCGCCTAATCGGTAATCCTGAAACTCGTTACCGTGAAGATCCCGTGAGAATGTTGCGGGTTATTCGGTTTGCTTCAAAACTAGATTTTACGATTGAAAGCGAGACCGAAAAGGCCATTCACATTTGTGCCGCTCTGCTAGACAATATTCCTGCCTCTAGGCTCATTGATGAGAGCTTAAAATTACTGATGGGGGGGAAAGCCACCACGAATTATCAGCAACTCCGTAAGTACAATTTATTTTATCCATTGTTTCCTTTTACAGAGAAAGTCCTCAAAAAAGCCACTGGGCCACAGCTGCAATATTTTGAACAATTCATCAACATTGGCTTACAAAACTCTGACAACCGCGTTGCGGATGGCAAGACTATCACTCCTTACTATTTGTTGGCAGTACTGTTCTGGGCGCCTGTTATTTATGAGATACAACCTTTATTGAAGGCTGGCATCTCCTATCAAGATGCCATATTTGAAGTCTCTGAAAAAATCCTCAGTGAGCAGCAAGCCTTCTCTGCTATACCCAGACGATTTTCTACGCCAATGCGTGAAGTCTGGCTAATACAACCGAGATTGGAAAAAATCCGTGGTAAAAAAGCCGAGAAACTACTTACTCATCCTCGCTTTAGGGCAGCTTATGATTTCATGCTATTACGCGCACTGGCTGGTGAGGCATTAACAGAGAGTGTTACTTTTTGGACTGAAATTCAACAAGACTCAGAATTATATAAGCCAACGACGGCGCAACCAGAGAAGCGTGTCAAATCTTATCGAAATCGCAAGCCAAATCGGGGTCGCAGCAAGCCTGCTTAGTTATCGCAATACAGTGGTGCAGATTTTAATGTGATTACCATGAGTTTTATATGGCAGACAATATTACCAACCAACAGACATCTACAACAGTGCATACAGCTTATCTTGCCTTAGGCAGCAATCTTGAGAATCCCTTCTCTCAAGTAAAGCAAGCTGTCAGCACTATTGCTGCTCATCAAGACATGGCGTTAGTGACGGTATCTTCAGCCTATAAAACCCCGCCTTGGGGCATCACCGACCAACCAGATTTTATTAACGCAATGGTTTCAATAACAACTACGCTCTCGCCTACTCAGCTGCTTCAGGCCTGCAAAAAGATAGAGTCAGATCAGCGTCGCGTCAAAACTTT
>CAKMZF010000073.1 GCA_929200405.1 uncultured Gammaproteobacteria bacterium
AAGCATTGGTATTCTTTAAGCATGCTACGACTATAGATAGTGCGTTTACAGCAGCGAGGGCTTATTTAGGATTAACTTTCCAAAAACATCAGTTATTTGATGCTGCTGCCTATCATTTTCGCTTGGCGCTAAGTGCTAGCCTTCCAAAAGACATTGCCGAGATTATAAAAGCCTACTTGTATGATTATGATAAAAAAAATGGTTTTAACTATTACCTCAAAGGGAATGTAAGCCGCGGCACAAATCCAAATTTAAAATTTGAACAAGATACTGTAAAAATTGGCGATCTATCTTTTGAGATTGATGACGCTAGTCAGGCAAAGCCTGAAACATCATTAGAGCTATTCGCCAATGCTAGTTATAATATGCAGGCTACAGAAAAAGTTAAGTTGCAAACGGCGTTAAATGCCAATGGTAAATATTATAAAAACTCTAAGTCTTATCAATATACGATAGAACCAAGTAGCAGTATGTTTTATCAACAGGATGCGGATAAAAATTACTCGTTATCTGTATTTACTCAAAGTAAATTCAACACTCATCAAAAAACAGAGCAAGGTTATGGTGTTCGAGCTGGCTTGCAGCGCTTCTTAGATAAAAACATTATCTATGGTGCGAATCTAGAGTATAAAAAATATGATGATCTGGTGATAGCGGAAAGAAGTGGTGAATATTATTCAGCTAAGTCGTCGATTACGCACGTTGGCGCTAAGAGTACTTTGTTTAGGTATCAGCTAGAGCATAGACAAAATCAGATAGGTATTGAGAGTCTTTCAAGTAAAACAAATTTATTTAACTTCACCGTTTTGAAGCCTTTCCGAGGAAGAGTTCGTGGCAGTGCATCTGTTGAATTAGCTGCACAGCATTATAATGCGGCCAGTGGAATATTTGGGATAAAGCGACAAGACTCAACTGTTAGGGTTAATCTGAAAGCACACCTTGATAAATATGAGTTTCAAGGTTTGTCACCTTATGTGGAGGCCAGTTATACCAACCGAAAATCTAATATCAATGAGTTTTCTAATAGCGATAGAAGCATTTTCGCTGGTATTGATTTTGCTTACTAACTGTTAGTCAGCGTATATTGTTTCAATTTTTTTGAGCTGTTGGTTGAATTCGTTATAGACTTTTTTCATACTACTAGCCATGATTCCGCCGATTAGGATGCTAGCGCCGCCTTTCAGTGCATATGTTTGCGTGAATACCCAAGAAGTAAAATGTCAGTCTGTTAAGGGCTTAGCCCTACATGCACAAAGTGGTTAAAGCAAAAGCGTCATGGCAATGGATACTCATATATAGAGCTCTGTGCTAGTTCTAATTCGATCTCAAAGCCATGATCAATCAAATGATAATAGCTATAATATTTTACTGATCTCAAAGTTAGATTGAAAAAGCGGATTTTGTAACAGGCGCTTAGTAGATAAGTTAGTCTCGCAAGTGTCTGCCATAGATGTCTATGCTGTGATGAGTCATCACTATCATGTGGTGCTGCGTGTGAACAAAGAGCAAGCAGAGTTTAGACGCTTTGAGTTGCGATTTTGAGTTTAGTAATCGTGGGTAAACCTAAAATAGGTAATCATTGGCCTATCTGCTATAATATCGTGTTCTCACGCTACTAAATTTATCTATGCTTGCCATTAAGCCTCCCAAGAGTAAGTCTTTTTTATGAACGCGCCAGTTAGCAAACGCCACGAACCTAAATTACCAGAAGGCCAGACCGCATTATTTGGTTATAAACCTTATTGGGCTGCCAAATTCGGCACTGCGCCATTCCTGCCGATGAGTCGTGAGGAAATGGATATTTTAGGCTGGGATAGCTGTGACATTATCGTTGTCACCGGTGATGCTTATGTGGATCACCCCAGCTTTGGCATGGCGATGATCGGGCGCTTTTTAGAGGCGCAGGGTTTTAGAGTCGGTATTATTGCGCAGCCGGACTGGCAATCTGCCGAACCTTTTGAGGCGTTAGGCAAGCCGAATCTTTTCTTTGGTGTCACCGCTGGCAATATGGATAGCATGGTGAATCGTTATACTTCTGATAAGCGAGTTCGACATAATGATGCCTATACACCAGATGATGCTGGCGGTAAGAGACCCGATAGAGCGGTATTGGTTTATAGCCAGCGCTGCCGAGAGGCCTATGCAGATGTACCAGTGATTGTGGGCGGCATTGAAGCATCGCTGCGGCGGATCGCACATTATGATTATTGGTCAGAGAAAGTGCGTCGTTCGGCACTTATCGACAGCAAAGCTGATCTGCTGGTTTATGGCAATGCTGAGCGAGCGATGGTAGAAATTGCCCATCGCCTTGCCAAAGGCGAACCTGTCTCAGCGCTAACAGATATCAGAGGCACAGCATTTACTACCAAAACACGTCGCGAAGGTTTTTGGGAAAAAGACTCAACCGAGGTAGATATACCCGGTGAGTTATTGCCGCCAGAAAATCCCTATGCCATGACTTCCCCAACGCAGTCTGATGACTCGGAGGTAAGTTGCAGTGATAAATCAGCCGTAGGCTTGCAAAGTCAGCAGGCTAATCAGGCAGTTGAGCCAGAGTCTGTCGCTCTAGAAGCTGCGCCAACAAAAGCAGCGAAGAAAGCCGCCCCACCTAGAGACAAAACGGTTATCCGTCTGCCAAGTTATGAGCAGGTAAAAGCCGATCAAGTATTGTATGCGCATGCCTCACGAGTGCTACATTTGGAAACCAATCCGGGCAATGCACGGGCGTTGGTTCAGAAGCATGGCGATAAAGATGCTTGGTTAAATCCGCCTCCTATTCCATTGACCATGGCAGAGATGGATGCTTTGTGGGACTTACCATTTCAAAGAGTGCCGCATCCTAGTTATGGTGATGCCAGAATTCCAGCTTATGAAATGATTCGTTTCTCGGTCAATATCATGCGTGGCTGCTTTGGGGGCTGTACTTTCTGTTCTATCACCGAGCATGAAGGCCGTGTGATCCAAAGCCGCTCACAAGAAAGCATACTCAAAGAAGTGGAAAATATCAGAGACCTTACGCCGGGGTTTACAGGGATTATTTCTGACCTTGGTGGCCCAACGGCGAATATGTATCGCTTGGCTTGTAAAAGTGAGACCATCGAAAAGAATTGTCGCAAGTTGTCCTGTGTGTATCCGACTATTTGTTCTAACTTAAATACGGATCATCAACCACTGATTGAGTTATATCGCAAAACCCGCGAGACCGATGGCATTAAAAAAGTGCTTATCGCCTCCGGTCTGCGTTATGACCTTGCGGTGAAATCCGAAGCCTATGTGAAAGAGTTGGTTACCCATCATGTCGGGGGCTATCTAAAAATAGCACCGGAGCATACTGAAACTGGACCATTGAGCAAAATGATGAAGCCGGGCATGGGCACTTACGATGCTTTTAAAAAGTTATTTGAAAAGTTCAGTAAAGAGTCGGGTAAAGAACAATATTTAATACCGTATTTTATCGCGGCACACCCCGGTACTACCGATGAAGATATGATGGAGCTCGCCTTATGGCTAAAGCGTAATAATTTCCGTGCCGACCAAGTTCAAGCGTTTTTACCCAGCCCTATGGCATTGGCAACGGCAATGTATCACAGTGGTAAAAACCCACTAAAAGGAGTGCATAGAGATGAGCGTGGCGAAGCAGTAAAAAGCCCGAAAGGCATTAAGCAACGTCGATTGCATAAAGCCTTTTTGCGATATCACGATGCCAATAACTGGCCATTGCTGCGCGAAGCGCTGAAAAACATGGGCAGAGCGGATTTGATTGGCAATGGCAAAAAACACCTTATCCCCACTTACCAACCAGCCGGTACTGGTAGTAACAAAAGTGCCGAGGGCGTTAGAGTTGGTAAGAAGAATGGACCACAGCGCATCTTAACCCAACATACTGGCTTGCCGCCCAATGCTGAGGGCAAGAAGGTTAAGCGCAATAAACCTAATAAGCCAAATGGCAGACGCCCTGCTAAGCGGTAACTTGTTGTCGATAATTGCCCTGAGGATATCAGGTAATCTGCAAGTTATTCGCTGAGCTGCCAATTAATCTCGGCATGTCCCTGTTGGCGGAGCCACGCATTGGCTTTAGAAAAGTGACCGCAGCCTAGAAAGCCTTTATAAGCGGATAAAGGTGAGGGGTGAGGACTGTTGAGTACTAAATGTTTTTGTGAATCTATATCTCTGCCTTTTTTCTGGGCATGACTGCCCCAGAGCATAAACGCACAGCCCGCATTGCGAGTATTTACTTCAGCGATAATGCTATCTGTAAATAACTCCCAACCCAGCTTGGCATGTGAATGTGCTTGCCCTTGTTTAACTGTTAACACTGTGTTGAGCAGCAACACGCCTTGCTTTGTCCAGTCAACCAAATGGCCATGGCTGGGAGTGGTAAAATCGGATATATCTTGACTAAGCTCTTTGTAGATATTGACTAGGGATGGTGGTGTTTTTATGCCCCGACGCACCGAAAAGGCTAGTCCATGCGCTTGAGACTCGCCATTCTTGCCAACCCCGTGATAGGGGTCTTGTCCTAGTATAACTGCTTTTATCTCTGATAAATCAACAGTGGTGAAAGCGCTAAATACGTCTTCTTGTGCAGGGAAGATCACTTCGCCACTAGCGCGTTGCTGAGCTATTTCATGGCTCAGCTGCTGAAAATATGATTGTTGCTGCTCTCTCTCTACTATCTGCTGCCACTGCGGCTTTAGCTCGGCCATGTTATGCGGCTGTGCTAGACATCATAAGATGAGCTTGAGACATCGCCACCAGTGCCTGTCCAGTTGGTGTGAAAGCGCATGCCCTCGGGTTTATCGACACGCTCATAGGTGTGTGCACCAAAGTAATCGCGCTGTGCCTGTAGTAGATTGGCAGGCAAAGAAGCAGTGCGATAGCCATCGTAAAATGCCAAGGCTGCACCCATAGCTGGCATAGGAACGCCAGTTTCCATCGCTTTTGATAATACTTTGCGCCAACCAGTTTGCGCGGCTTGTATCTTGTCACGAAAGTAATCATCTAATAGCAGATTATTTAACTCGCCGTTTTTATCGTAGGCGGCTTTTATGTCGTCTAAAAATACCGAACGGATAATGCAACCACCGCGCCAAAGTTGGGCGATAGAGCCATATTGCAAGTTCCAATCGAAGTGCTCAGATGCTTCGCGCATCAGCATAAAACCTTGAGCGTAAGAGACGACTTTAGAGGCCAATAGCGCATCGCCTAGGGCTTGAATATACTCTGCTTTGTCGAGAGCAATGCCAGTAGCTGGACCCTGTAAGACCTGAGAGGCAGTGACGCGCTCAGCTTTTAAAGCTGATAAGCATCGTGCGAATACGGCCTCACCAATAAGGGTAACTGGGGTGCCAAAATCTAGGGCATTAATGGCGGTCCATTTGCCAGTGCCTTTTTGGCCAGCTTTGTCCAGAATGCTATCAACTACATAGCTGCCGTTTTCTTTGACGGCTAAAATCTCACTGGTGATTTCAATTAGGTAGCTGCCAAGATCGCCCTGATTCCATGTTTCAAAGGTCTGCTGCATCTCAGCATTGCTCATGCCCAACTGATCTTTCATAAACTGATAGGCTTCGCAGATAATCTGCATATCACCGTATTCAATGCCGTTGTGAACCATTTTCACAAAGTGCCCAGCGCCATTTTCGCCAACCCACTCGCAACATGGCTGACCATCATCTGTTTTGGCGCTAATGGCTTGGAATATCTCTTTGACTAAAGGCCACGCTTCGGGATTGCCACCGGGCATAATCGAAGGACCGTGGCGCGCACCTTCTTCACCACCGGAAACACCTGTGCCGATAAATCGTATTCCCCTAGCTTTTAGGTCAATGGCTCGACGTTGAGAATCTGGATAGTTAGCATTGCCGCCATCAATAATGACATCGCCCTCATCAAGCAATGGAAGCAAGGTTTCAATAACCGAGTCAACGGCTTTACCTGCCTTGACCATGAGCATAATTTTGCGAGGAGAGCTTAATTTACTAACCATCTCTTCGTAAGTTGCTGCACCGATGATATTGGTGTCTTTAGCTGGCCCAGCTAGAAATTCCTCGGTCACCGAGGCTGTGCGATTATAGGCAACGACTTTGTAGCCCTTATCATTCATATTGAGAATAAGGTTTTGCCCCATAACGGCTAAGCCAATTAATGCGATATCATAATTCATAGCGAGTGCTCCGGTTTAGTTGTGCGAATTATAGCAATCTCAGGAATTTCTGAATACTAACTTCACGCTATATCAACCATCATATGGGTTCTAAGTCAGCGCTGATTATTGCGGAATAGGCTGTACACAGCGGTATTTTAGTCAGCGATAAACCATTGATGTAAGGCTTGGATATGCTCTGGCCCTATGCCACAGCAACCGCCTATGAGCGTAGCGCCGTCGTTGCGCCATTGTTGAGCAAACGCCAGATATCGCTGCG
Source organism: uncultured Gammaproteobacteria bacterium (assembly GCA_929200405.1). Lineage (GTDB taxonomy): Bacteria > Pseudomonadota > Gammaproteobacteria > Cardiobacteriales > CAKMZF01 > CAKMZF01. Next base: position 6,426 of record CAKMZF010000073.1, read on the forward strand.
GTGTTAGCTCATCTCTGAGATCTGACAACTCAGCGCTGGCATTGGCATCTGCTTTTCTAGGCGGGAAGGTGTTGGCATATGCTCCTATTTGCAGTAGTTTGGTATGATTTTTTTGTACTGCTGCGGCCTCTTTCACTGCTGCACTAATAAACTCTGGTTGACTACAGTTAAACAAAATAGCCTCGGCAGAGCTGTGGCTAATCTCTGAAAAAGCAGCGGCAATAGATTCCCCTGAACGTAGCACCGGTTTCTCTGCCTGCCATTGGTCTTTCAGCGTTAGCGATACCCAAATTGGTTTTGCTGGCACACTGTTATGTAGCTTTTCCAGTGCCAGTAAAATAGCGCTTAGCTCAGCCAAACAACTGACTGTTTCGGCTAACCAGAAATCAATATGTGGATACAAAGCAGGCAGAATAAGATCAAAATCTTTTGCCGCTGACGCCGATGTAAAAAGGTCAGGTCTATAAGAGCCATAGAGAGGTGGAATAGAGCCTGCGACATGAACATTTGACGTGGTGCGAGCTGCCTCAAGTGCTAGTTTTCCAGCCCGGTCAGTTAACTCTGCGCCCTGCTGTTCAAACCTATCTTGACCGATATGAAACGGCACTACGGCATAATTATTCGTGGTAATCACCTGAGCCCCAGCATTGATAAAACTGAGATGTGCTTGCGTGACATATTCTGGCGCTTGCATTAACGCAAGTGCAGACCATTCTGGCTGCTTAAAAGGCGCGCCAATTCTTTTTAATTCTCTGCCCATTCCTCCATCGAGTAGGGTGACATTGTTTTTGGTTTTGATGTTGTGAGATAGGTTTGTCATAAAATTGGTTGGTTATTTTCTCTTATTGAGCATGCCATGTCTGGGATACTAACAGGGAAGTACCTAGTAAAACTTGGCCGTGAAAGACGTCTCCCGAAATAATTTGCCCGACCCCAGCGGGAGTTCCGGTCATGACAATATCACCGTCTTCAAGGTTTATAAAAGACTGTATTTCTTGTAAAATATTATCAGGGCGAAACAACATCATGCTGACGTTGCCTTGTTGGCGGCGCTCACCGTTAATATCTAAGGTGATAGTGAGATCTTCGGTGATCTCTTTAATGGCGACAAACTCGCTAAATAGTGCAGACCCAGTAAAAGACTTTGCTCGCTCCCAAGGCAAGCCTTTGGCTTTTAAAGTCGACTGTAAGCCCCGTTTGGTTAAGTCTAGTCCCACAGCGACAGCCGTAAACATGCCTTGCTGATAAAGGAAGCTAAGCTCTACTTCATAGTGTAGAGGCTCCTGATGATTGGCCTGTAAGTTCTCCCCAATAACGGCATTGGGTTTTATAAAAAGTACCATATCATCTGGTACCTCATTGCCTAGCTCACTAATGTGATCTACATAGTTGCGACCTACACAGACTATTTTAGATGGTGTACAAGTTGCCGTGTCAGATGAACGGCTTAAAGAACTGTGTAACAAAATGGATTTCATTAAAACCTCAGCAGAGTCTCAGGGCTGTAAAAACAAGCGCAGACTTATTCAATTTCTAATAGCTCAACGTCAAAAATAAGCAATGAACCGGGTTTGATTTTTCCCGTAGATTTATTGCCATAACCAAGCTCAGGTGGTATAAACAGTCTGGTTTTCTCGCCCTCAACCATTAGTTGTAAGCCCTCTGTCCAGCCTTTGATCACTTGGTTTAGTCCAAAGCTTATCGGCTCACCCCTGTCCACAGAACTGTCAAATACCGTGCCATCTTGCAGAGTACCGTGATAGTGCACTTTAACTCTAGATGTTGCTGTGGGGTGAGTGGTGCCAGTGCCTTCGGTAAGTACCTGTAATTGCAATCCAGAGTCAGTTTCTATCACACCAGCTATTTTCTTGTTTTCCGCTAAGTAAGAAACAGCTTGGGCTGCATTTTGTTTGGCGGCTTCACGGTTGGCATTGCTTCTCAAAAAGAAGCTAACAATCATACCTATTACTATAATCACCATAATAATCTTGGCCATATCTATTCCTTTGTATTTCTTAGTGTCTCTTTGTTTTGCAATCAGGTTCTTGTAAACTGCCGCTTTTTTTACATTATTAGCAACAATTTAGGATAAAAATGCACACAGTAGCGCAGCTAGTATCTGGTGAGTTAACGGACATAAAGCGCCTAGCAATTTCCGAAAATCTGACATCATTTCCAATGGAAATTCTCTCTTTAGCAGAGAGTTTAGAGGTGCTAGATTTGTCTGGCAATCGGCTCACTTCGTTACCCGCAGAATTAGTTGAGCTGAAAAACCTCAAAATAATCTTTGTCTCCAATAACTGCTTTGAAACATTACCAGAAGTGCTTGGACAATGCGAGAAATTAGAAATGATTGGCTTTAAATCTAATCGAATAAAACATGTCCCAGCAGCCGCTTTGCCAGCAAAACTAAGATGGCTAATACTAACGGATAACCAGATAGAGGCATTGCCCGACTCTTTAGGTGAGCGACCGAGATTGCAGAAACTTGCGTTGGCTGGAAACCAGCTACAGCATTTGCCAGCCACGTTATCTCAAGCAAGCAATCTTGAGTTGGTGCGTATTTCAGCCAATCAGCTGACGGAATGTCCCGACCAATTATTAGATCTGCCGAAGCTTGCTTGGCTGGCTTTTTCGGGCAATCCTTTTTGTCGTTCAGAGATGACAACCGCCTCGGTTCCATCTTTACCTGCTAACAGCTATTACTTATTAGAGACTCTCGGTCAAGGTGCCTCAGGAGTGATATCCGAAGCCGCTTGGCATCAAAAGCCACAGGGTTTCCCAGATAAGGTTGCAGTTAAAGTGTTTAAAGGTTCGGTGACCAGCGATGGTTATCCAGAAGATGAACTACAGGCCTGTTTAAAAGCGGGCGATCACCCAAACCTGATTCGTCCTCTCGCAGAAGTGAACGAGCAGGGCTATCTCGCATTAATTATGGAGCTAATACCTGCTCATTATCGTAATCTTGGATTGCCACCAACGCTTCAGAGCTGCACGAGAGATACTTTTCCCGAGGACTTTAGCTTAGGTGTTTCTCAAATTGGCAAGATAGTGCAACAAATGGAGTCTGTATTTGAGCATCTTCATGCCAACCATGTATGTCATGGCGATCTCTATGCGCATAACACTCTAGTGAACGAGAGCAATGAGATTATTTTTGGTGACTTTGGCGCGGCGAGCATGTACCACATGCTGACAGAAAATCAGAAAAAGCTGATAAGGCGAATTGAGCGGAGGGCGCTGGTAAATTTTATTGAGGACTTATTAAGTATTTGCAAGGCTGAGGATAAATTAAGTCCGGAATTCACCAAACTTTCACTATTATCGCGCTAACTTTTACAACAAAGACATTTGATTGGCATTAGGTATTTCTTCTCTCAAATAAACACACATCGCTATCCATATCTGAGTGAGTTGCTCATACCAATCATAGTCGTTATTGCCTTTGTCTATCGCAACAATACTCCCTTTAGGCAAACCTAGTGTCTTGGCCAGATTGCTTTCAAAGATAAGTGCTTTGATACTGCTTCAGTAATGCTCATATTTGTCTGAAATATCGTGTCTGTGATGTGAGTGTGTCATATGAAATCCTCTGCTTCTAATTCGAAATAAGATCGCTTTATCCTCCGGTGACTACGATACTTAGCTGTTTAGTAAGTTGCTGGCCGCATGATTATGCTCAAGGATGATTTTCTGTTGATCATAAGTTTGCAATTCACCATCATAAATAATCCATTTTCCATTAATTAGGCTGTGTTTTACTTGAGAGGAACCACAGAAAATCAATGCGGCGATTGGATCATGCTGACCCGCAAAAGCGAGTTGTTGTAAATCAAAGCTGATGATATCAGCAGCCATACCTGAGGCTATCGAGCCAATGTCCTCTCGGTTCAGTACTTGAGCACCACCAACGGTTGCAATTTCAAGAGATTCTCTAGCAGATAATGCCGCGGGACCAAAACCAACACGCTGTAGCAGCATTGCTTGACGAGCTTCATTTAACATATGTCCTGCATCATTGCTTGCAGAGCCATCAACTCCTAACCCAACGGCAACACCATGGTCGAGCATATTGCGTACGGGAGCAATGCCAGAGGCTAAACGCATATTAGAGCAGGGACAGTGAGCAACACCCGTTTTTGTCTGGGCAAATTTCTCAATGCCCGGTTGGTCAAGTTTCACGCAGTGAGCATGCCAGACATCTTTTCCTAGCCAACCAAGGCTTTCAGCATATTCTGTTGGAGTTTTGCCGAATTTTTCCAATGAGTAAGCGATGTCGTTATCATTCTCTGCTAGATGAGTATGTAAAGAGACACCGTATTCTCTGGCCAATAGCGCGGAGTCACGCATCAGTTCAGTACTGACGGAGAATGGCGAACAAGGTGCCAAAACAATCTTTAGCATCGAGAAGCGTTCGGAGTTGTGATATTGCTCTATTAGCCGTTGACTGTCTTTGAGAATATCTACTTCTTTCTCCACCACACTATCAGGCGGTAATCCTCCCTGACTCTGGCCAACGCTCATACTGCCACGGGCGGCATGAAATCGCATTCCCATTTCTGTTGCTGCTTCAATACTATCATCCAGTGTCGCGCCATTTGGGTAGATATAGAGGTGATCACTACTGGTGGTACAGCCAGAGAGTAGTAGCTCTATCATAGCAGTGCGGGTAGAAATCTTAATCATATCAGAAGTCAGGTTTGCCCAGATGGGATATAGCCCCTGCAGCCAGTTAAATAACTCGGCATTTTGCACTGTAGGCACAGCCCGTGTGAGGCTCTGGTACATATGATGATGGGTATTGATAAAGCCGGGAGTGACGATTTGAGTCGTTAGGTTTTCTACTTGATCAGCATCCCGATACTGCTCAGGCAGATCGACCATGCTGCCGACCCAGATGATTTGATTTTGCTCAATATAGATAGCAGCATCGTTTATTTCACGACGCTGGGCATCCATAGTCGCTAAGGTATGGATATTTTGCAGTAATTTACTTGCCACAGAAGCTTTCTAATAGTTGCTTAACTTTCTTTACTGGCGTTAGCATGGTTTAAGCGATGTCTTTTGAGCAATCACAGTCGTCAAGATGGCCCCAATAGCGAATAGGGCCACAATCTACATGAACAAAGCCACTGCGGGTATATCTGCCAACGCCGCCAGCTTTTAAGCGCTTGGCTGCTCTGAGTAGACGGCTGTAACCAACACCCGGCATTTTTATATCAGAAGCCATGCCTTTGACATGATAGCTTTCTTTAGCACCGCCGACTCGTCGATTCGTAACTGGGGATCGATAGCCACTAATGAGATGGGTCGGTTTGCGCGGTTTTAGGGTGCGCTGTAGTGCTGAGATAATATCCAAAGTGCGCTTGTTAATAGTCTTTACTGCATCAGTACGGCCATCGCGCATCGCGATTGAGATCTCTTTGATTGATTCTCGAATATAACCATCAGTCGGCGTCCAATAAACACTTCGGATAGATTCTCCAGTACGTGGAATATATAGTTCAATAATCCTTTCTTTTTTACGACTTGCTGCCAGCAGGGGGTGAGCCCACAGTCCTAGTCCTGCTAGTGAAGTCGTTTTTGCTGCGCGTACTATAAAGTAGCGTCTTGAGTAGTCGATGGGGTGTGACTGGCAATCACGGCTACAACTGCTAGAGCAATCTGTTGCTTGTCGACTGGAAGTGATTATTGACTGCTGTGGTAGTATTAATTTAGGCCCAGTTTTGATCATTTGCTCACAATGGTGTTTCGATATATATGCAAGAAGCAGTTTATGCAGTTTGGATAAATCCTTACGGAACCAAATGCTATTTTTATTATTTAATAATAGCGATAGCTTATCATAGACACCATGGGTTTTCCGAATGAAAATATGTTCAAAATTAACTTAGTTTGAAAATTCTTTGTTATGGCTGCTAGGAAACTGAGTTAGCCACTATGAACTACGAGATCGGACTTTCTTCGGATTCTCTCATAGGGATCGTTGTTGAGATAATGTGCTTAAGCTGAGCATCATTTGAGATTAACTGCGCTAAGGTATATTCATTAAGTGCGCTTAGGAAGACAATACTGCTTTTTTTCAGCGCCGCTGATAATCGGCACTTGCCGATAAAGATGCAAGGACCATCTTGGCAATCCACCAACTCAGTAACCTGTTCAAAGTCGCTAATAAGATCGCCAAGTTTGATTTGCTCTGCTGGTTTGGCGAGCCTGATACCCCCTCCTTTTCCTCTTACGGAATGCAGATAGCCCAACTGAGCTAGTCGGTTTACAATTTTCCGTAAGTGATTTTGTGATATTGAAAATACATCACTGATATGAGCGACATTGGATAGTTCCATAGGTTTCAAGCAGGCGAGAAACATCATGGTTCGAATAGCATAATCAGTATTTTTTCTGATATTCATGGTAGTAGTTTTTATGTATTAGTCGTAGTTAGTTGATGGACGAAAAAAGGCAACTCCTATAGTGATAATAGCTACACCCACGCCTAAATACAATAAAGAATAGCCCACTTGGCGTTGTTCGTAGGGGAGATAGCTGGCACATATTTGCTCTTTACTGATTACAAATATCCAACCCGCACGCATGCACATTGCCCATGTTTCCAAAGCGAGCACACCTCTACCTATACCGTTTAGTTGCTTCCATGCCCAGTATCCAGATACGCCTAGTCCTAGAGGTAGAGATAATATTTTTAGCAATCTGTAGCTGCTAATTTCTTGGGCGGCATCTAAGTTTATAGGAAGCATCCAAAAGATAAACCAGCCCGAGGCTAAGATGGCGGCTGAGTAGCCCAGAGGGTCTAGTTTCTTCAATAGGCTTTGCAGGCCTGCGGTTTTTGCAATGTAAACCCCACACAGTATCAATAAAGGCAGCT
>CAKMZF010000074.1:0-5228 GCA_929200405.1 uncultured Gammaproteobacteria bacterium
GTTTTTTGTCATTTAACTGTGATTGAATGGCTGTCTTAACGACATTTAATTCTGCACCACGTTGCTTTCTGGCCTCTCCATCAAGCTTACCCAGAGCTTTCATAGACTCGGTTAACGTGCCTTTCTTGCCTAGCCAAAGCAGTCTAACCGCCTCTATTTCATCAGGAGAAGCAGCTTTCTCTATTTGTTGAGAAGCTTCGTCTAACCAAGTTTGTAGTTGCGCATCAATATTCACAGTATTCCAATTACTAGATTAAAAAAAGCCCGCGAGCGGGCTTTTTAAAGATTGTCCAGCTTAGCTGATTAAGCAGCGTTAAGTGCTGCTTTTGCTTTCTCAGCAAGCTTACCAAATGCATCAATGTCATAAACAGCAATGTCTGCTAGGACTTTGCGGTCAATGGCAATTTCTGCTTTGTTCAAGCCATCAATGAAACGACTATATGATAAATCATACTGTCTTGCCGCTGCGTTGATACGCGCGATCCATAGACGACGAAACTCACGCTTCTTCGCTTTACGGTCACGGTAGGCATATTGCCCAGCTTTAGTGACTGCTTGGTTAGCTACACGAAATACGCGACTACGCGCACCGTAATAACCTTTGGCAGCGTCTAATACTTTTTTGTGCTTAGCATGAGCTGTAACACCACGTTTTACTCTTGGCATACTTTCTCCTGCTTAGCTGTAAGGCAACATACGTTTGGTCGCCGCCACATCGCAAGCAGCGACCATGACAGTGCCACGTAATTGGCGTTTGTTCTTAGTAGTTTTCTTGGTCAATATATGGCGTTTGAAAGCCTGACCACGTTTAAAACCGGTAGCTGTCTTGCGAAAACGCTTGGCAGCGCCACGGTTGGTTCTGATTTTGGGCATAATAACTCCGCATTCAGGTCTCTTATGAGACGTTATAAAACAGAACTAAAGCGAACTTGTCTAAAAAATGTAGATAAATCTAGCAATTAATAGTTGTCGTTACTTATACTTAATTATTTCTTTTTGATAGGGGCGATAACCATAGTCATCTGACGCCCTTCCATTTTTGGAAATTGCTCGACGCTGCCAATCTCTAAAAGATCTGCCTCGACTCGCTTAAGTAGCTCTAGTCCCAACTCTTGGTGGGCCATTTCACGACCCCGGAAACGCAGCGTTACTTTCGCTTTGTTTCCTTCTTCTAGGAAACGGGTCAGGTTGCGTAGTTTTACCTGATAGTCTCCTACATCAGTTCCTGGACGGAACTTAACTTCTTTTATCTGGATTTGCTTCTGTTTCTTTTTTGCTTCTTGCTGCTTTTTTTGCTGCTCGTAACGATATTTAGAGAAATTCATTAAGCGGCATGCAGGCGGCTTAGCATTCGCTGCCATTTCAACAAGGTCTAAACCTTGCTCATCAGCCATTGCTTGCGCTTCAGCTAAACTTACAATCCCGAGTTGTTCACTGTTAGCACCTACTAAGCGTACTGTTGCAGCAGTGATCTGCTCGTTCATTTTTGGGTCAGACGTAGCTATGATATTTCTCCGAAGTTATCCATATGATTAATGCACGCATTTTAGCTGCTAGCTGAGATTGCCGCAAGCTTGTTTTGCATAATTACTGGAGTATTTATGGTTTCCATAGATGCTCCATAATTTATTTGATTATTTTTGGGGTAAATCAAAGTTAAGTGATTAGTGTTGTTGAGATGCTATATGAGCAGATTTATAAAGATTTGTTAATTGCAAACGCTTGCTTCTGCTTCGTGCTCTGTTTCCTCTACTGTAGTTATCAGGTAGTTCCCTGAGCCTTTGTTTGCAGCGAGTTGCAGGCGGTTCTCAGTGTTGAAGGAAATATCCTCATTTGCTAACTTATCACCAGCGGATAGTCGTACGCCATCTACATAGATACCAGCGGCATACCAATTTTCTTTGGTTTGTATGATAACTTTATTGGAATTGCATAGACCTGATTTGGTTACCTTCAACTCAGCGCTGGCTGGTTGTGTTAGCATGCAGGCTAAAGCAATGATTATAGGGCAGTATAATTTATTCATTTATTCATTTATATAGTCTTTTGGACACTGAGTCATTATACATCACTGACCATTTTGATTGTCAAGGTAAGAAAGTTGGCTTCATTAATACCCACAAAAATATTATTTTTTCTAGAAAAAAATGATTTAATTTTTTAACTATATTGTTTTTCATGAAATATTTTTCTATATATGAGAGGATTGGATGAGCGTGATTTCGGAGTTTAAAGAATTTGCGATGCGAGGGAATGTTATCGATCTTGCTGTTGGTGTGGTGATAGGCGCTGCGTTTGGCAAAATTGTTAGTGGATTTGTAGAGAATATAATTATGCCGCCAATAGGCTTATTGCTCGGTGGAGTCAGCTTTGATGAGTTGAAGTGGGTGCTTAAACCTGCTGAGAGTGAAGAAGTCGCAGAAGTTGCTATTAGTTATGGTGTGTTTGTCTCTTCGTTGTTAGATTTTATTATCATCGCTTTCGCTATATTTATGGCGGTTAGAGCCATAAATAATCTCAAAAAACCAGAGCCAGAGGTTACTAAGGAGAAAACAGGTCCTAGTCAGGAGGAGCTGCTAACAGAAATTCGTGACCTGCTAAAGAAGGGTTAACTGCAGTAAGCTAGAGCTAGTCTCGTAATTCAAAACCTGCAATAGCACCAAAATTGCTATCACCACCATTAGCATGTTGCCAGAATGTCTCCATACCTAAGGTAATATTTTTATTAAGCAAGAAATTGTAATTTAGCTCTACTGCCTGCTGGTCATACAGATTGCCAATATCACTGCGATACGAGGCATAGCTGATATTGCCATTGGTGTCTATGTTATTTGGCAGCTTGAGCTCTAAATCCTCACCAGAGGCTTTACTTAGGCTAGCACCAATACGAAGTCCATGCCTAGCATTATCGGTTAGCGCGTATGCTACTTTGGCGGTTGTCAGTCTAATATTCTCTGGCAAATTTATTAGTGAATTATTATCATCATTGGTATGGATATTTGCATGCCCTAAGCTGGCAGAGAGCGTGCCATCTCCAATTTTCTTAGTGAGTCCTAGTTTAACAGAAGAGAGTGCGGCATCATCTATAGCAAAAGCACCAGTGGCAGAGGCCTGAGAGTGCATATTGTCTATACTCCCAGCTGATAATTGCAGGCTTAGTTCGGCATTGTTTTCTAGCGCCATAGCAACCCCTCCTAGTAGGGCAGTGTTTATATCTCCCGCAGTGGTTTTAAGCGAATGACTTTGGTTGTTTTCATTATTCGGGTCTAACTTATTTTTAGTTGCCACGCCGATATTCAAACGTATGTTGTCATTTATGTTGGGGTGATATTGATAACCAGAGGCTAAATAGCCTTCATCACTATTCGTTAGCCAGTCTTCTTGATGAGATAGTCCCAGAATATTGGCTGACATGGCATCACCCGAGCCAGCGCCCATGGAAAATTTGTTGTTGTTTTGGCCAAGATGCAGGTTAAAGCCACTTATCTCGTCTGTGCCGGTTTTTTTATTAAGTGATAATGCTAAATCTTGTCCTATTGATAGTGCTTCCTCTTCTGCGCGATTAGGCTTTGCGGCAAACAGACTTGACCATTTTATAGAGAGTATTGGCGCGTTTGCTTCTTCTATGAATTGACTGGCTTTAGCCCAGAAAGGTGCGCTTTGGAATGAGTCTACTAGCAATACATTGGCACTGCTGGTGTCTATTCCTAAATCAGCCAGCAAAGCTTTTGGCAAGACAACAATAGAGGAGGACGCTAAAGCGGCATCAATCTGTGATGAATCTGCTGTTAGTTTTAAGTCTCCCACGGGGGCGCTGGCGGCTGCTAAATCTAGCAAGCCATTGCCATAGATAGCGCTATTTGCATAGATGCCAGTTTTATTGGCCGTAGTCAGTATGCGAGTCAACAGCTGCTGATTGCTTAGGTTAGGAAAAGCCGATTTCAATGCCGCCAGCCCACCTGAAACATGTGGTGCAGCAACAGAAGTGCCCGAATAAGTACCGTACTTTCCGTTATGACTTGTTGAATATATATCTGCCCCCGGTGCAGCTAAGCACCAATCCGCAGCTAAGCCACAGTGGTTACTAAAATCAGCGATGCTACCGTTTTGATTAATAGCAACCACGGCGACCCAGCCAGCTTTTAGTTCTGGAAAATGGTAGGGAAGACCTGCCATGATATTTACCTCTGCATCAGCATCATTTCCGGCGGCCCACACAAAGACACTGTCATTATTGGTTAGCTGGCTTCCGGTCTGTACTATGTTGGTACCATAAGCCGCTGTAGCATCAGCAGTCGTTATACTGTTGACGGCTTGTGAGCCAATAACCCAACTATTATTTAGCACTTTTGCACCGTAGCTATCGGCATAAGCAAAGCCGTCGGCAACCTGCGTCATGGTTAAATCTGGGTCGCTAATAAGGCCGAGAGAGAGAATAGAGCTATCATATGCAATGCCCTTGTCACCAAATCCATTTTGTTTCGCGGCGATAATTCCCGCAACATGGGTGCCATGGTCATTGCTCTCATCAACAGTGGAACTACCATTATAGGTAAAGCTAGCGGTATGGATTTTGCCATCAAACTCTGAGTGGGTATGGTCAATACCAGTATCTATAATGGCGACCAGTTGGTCTGTTCCTGTACCACCTGTATTATTTAAAGTACTGGCATTTATTTCCTCTAATCCCCAGTTGAGATTTTCATCACTAGCAGAGGTGGGGTCTATGGTTATTGTGTCGGTAATAGGGGTAACACTGTTACCTCCACTAGAGCCGCTGCTGCAACCTATCAGAGAAAGCACAGGTGTAGTGATGCAAAGTAACGCTGCGATACGTTTGATTGCTGATATTGAATGTAGTTTGAGAGGTGGAGTTTTATACATGGTCGTAAGTTTATGATTATTTTATCGTATCTAGACAGCGAGTCTCAGAGAGTAGCATATTTGATACAAGTTTTTGTCAACTATCAGTGCTTAAAAAGCGGTGTAAATATAGATAAAAAAACCAAAAAAAGAAATTAAATTGCATTAATTATAGTTAATAAATTATCGAATGCTTATTTTAGTTTATTTGTGTTTTATATATGAAATATATGTGAGGTTTTTATGCGGAATTAGATGATTTAAGAGAAATCGATAACATTTAGAAAAATTTGAGATTTGGTCTTATCTTGTGTCATATTTACAACTTAGGGGGAGTAGAAATGTCGATATTAACTTGTTATATA
>CAKMZF010000074.1:5328-13232 GCA_929200405.1 uncultured Gammaproteobacteria bacterium
GTTATATAGCTAAGAGAGCTTAACTAAGCCTTCGTTTTTGGAATGCTTTGACAGCCTGGACCAGCAAGGCTGCTTTTACCACCGGAGATAGGGGTAATAGAAATCTGAGTGTTGATTCTTTGCTTGAGTGCGGGGATATGAGAAATCACACCGATAAGTTTGCCTTCCTGCTGTAGTCTAGATAATGTTTCCAAAGCGGTTTCCAGTGCATCTTCATCCAAGGTACCAAAACCTTCATCTAAAAACAACGAATCAACACGCACTTTTTGGCTCGCCATTTTAGAAAGCCCCAGCGCTAGGGTTAAGCTAATAATAAAACTTTCACCACCTGATAAGTTTTTGATAGATCGAATTTCACCGGCTTGATAATTATCCAATACATTAAGAGATAATGGTTCAGTAATATCACGCAGTAATAGATAGCGGTCAGTCATTTTCTCTAGTTGTTTGTTGGCATGAGCGACCATTAATTCAAAAGTGAGACCTTGTGCAAAGTTCCGATATTTCTTGCCATCAGCTGAACCTATTAATGCATGTAACTTTTCCCATCGTGCCAGTTCAGCCTTTTGAGTCTCAATGCTAGCCTGTTGTTCCGCAATTTTTCTCAAAGCAGCGATGTTTCTAGCTATAGCATTATGATTGTTAGATAATTGTTCACGGATTGATTTTAGCTTTGTTTGATACGCTAACTGAGACTCGGCAAGTTGCTCGGCAGGTATCTCGGTAACGCTTTTGTGCTGTTCAATCGCTAACCTTGCGGCACGATCCTTCTGGGTAGCTTTTAGATCAGCTGCCTGCACGTCAAGTTGATGCGCTTTCTCGGTAAGCGCTTGGCGCTGTTCAGTACTCAACTGTGCTGCTAAAAATTGAGACTCATTCTCAAAGCCTTTATTGGTTAGCTGATCGACCAGATTTTCTTCGGCTAATAGCAAGTCCTCTTGGCGTTGGGCAATAGCGCTTTGTAAAGCTTGTTGCTGAGTTGTCAAAGCATGGAGCACTTGTTGTTGCTGAGCATGTAGCTGTCTTTGTTTTGTTGCTTTTTCCTCTGCTGTTGCAATATCTTGGTTAAGCGTATTCTCCTCTGTGTCTGGGCTTGCATCAGCAAATAAGTCTTGGCGATCGTGTAATAAAGCATCATGTTCAGACTGTAGTTGTACTAAGCGAACTTGCATATCTTTATAAGCGTTTTTTTGAGTGTCTATAATCGCTTGAATGCGACCTGTCTCTTCGGCTAAGGCCGTTAGCTGCTCTTTTAGCTGACTCTGTCGCTGCACATTGTCACGCCAGTTATTTAAGCGTTTCTGTAAACTGCGGAGCAGGGCGTCTGTATCTTGAATCTCGTGGGTGAGATCAGTCACCCCCAAAGGCGCTAATTTAGAAAGCGTAGAATTTTGCAACTCAGCCAAAGTATGTTCGATAGTTGTCACGCTAGAAGTAGCTTCGTGTAATGTCAGCGTTGCATTAGCCACATCACGTTCAGCAAGGGTGAAGCTATTGCTGGCATCTTGCAGCTGTTTTTCAGCCGCTACACTATTGGCTGAGAGTGCGAGTAATTTTTTTTCTTGATCCTCTGCCTTATCGATTAGCGCTGATAAGTTTTGAATCCTTTGCTCAGTTTCATCAAACGCAGGAATATTGCCAGAGGCATAAGGGTGCTCATCTGCACCACAAAGCGGGCAAGGCTTGCCGTCTTGCAGCTTGACGCGTAAATCTTCAAGCTCGGCAATCTTCGTTTGCAGCGCTGCTTCTCGTAAACAGGCCTCTTTTTCTGCGCGATATTCTCGTAGCAATTTCCCACCTAATAGCTCTGCTAAAGCATCTGTAGCTTGCTGATGAGAGTTGTTGGCAGATATCAGGGCTTGTTGACCTTTATCCTGCTGCGCCTGACAAGTTGCCTGAGCCTTTGTTGCCTTGTTCAAGGCCGACTTGGCAACCTCATATGCCTGCCGCTGTGCCGCTAACGCTTTTTTCTGATCGCTTAACTGAGAGAGTTCAACCTCTATACCCGCCAGTCCACTAATTAGCCATTCATCCCTAGTATTTTTATCAAAAAAATTCTGCAAAGCTGCTAACGCTGCATTAGTTTGTTGCTGTGTCTGCTGTCCAAGCGATAAATCTTTTTGATTGGCCGCGATGGCTTGCTGCGCTTGTTGACAAAGAGCCGTCTCAGCCAGCACGGCTTTGCTTTTCTCAGATAGCGTTAGATCAAGCGCACGGACTTTTTTGAAGAGCGGCACCGCCTCTGTTAAAGCGGATTTTGCAGATACGGTCGCTAATTCTGCGGATTTCAGAGCCGCCTCTAGTTGCTGTGTTTGAGAAGCTGCCTCGGGCAGTGATTGCTCAAGTGCTTGTAAACTGCCTTGTTCGTGCTGTTGCTGCTGACGCAGTGCTAGTAGAGTGGCGTAGACACCTTCTACAGTGACAGCCTTATTGGCTAGCGTCAAAATATCACGCTGTGGCTCAAACGCACTCATATCTTTGGTTAAAGCCTCAGATTGAGCCGTGAGTTCAGCTAGCTCTTGCTCCAGTGTTGCTATTTGCTCCTGCCAGCGGATAGCGGTTTCTGTCTCGGCAAGCTTCTCGGCTTGCTGTAGCTCTAGCTCCTCAAGTGCTATTATCTCTGCTTCAATTTCGGTTATTCTGTCAGTGGATAAAACCTCAATGCCATCAGTTCTGGCTTGCAACAGTGCGAGTTTATCCTTTTCGGCTCGGTGGCGTTCATGGACATTGCGGGAAATAGTAGAGTAAATTTGAGTACCTGTTATTTGCTCCAGAATTTTTGACTTCTGTTCGGCATCCGCTTTTAGAAAACTATCAAACCCCCCTTGTGCCAATAAAATAGAGCGAGTAAAACGCTCAAAATCCATGCCAGTTTTTTCTTCAATAATTGCGCCAACTAAACTCTTTTTAGACTCAATAATCTTGCCGCTATCAGCCTCGGTAATTTGATGCTCTTGATCTTGTAACTTGCCATCGGCATGCTTTCTGGCACGGCGCTGTTGCCAATGGCAGCGAAAGCGGCCGGTTTGCGATTCAAACAACACTTCAGCATAGCACTCACCAGTCTGTCGAGACATAATCTCATTACTACTAGATGTTATGCGACCCAAACGCGGGGTAGCGCCGTACAGCGCCAAACAAATGGCATCCAAAATAGTAGACTTGCCAGCGCCAGTTGGTCCAGTTAACGCGAAAATACCATCAGAAACATACTCCGGCTCGGTAAAATCAATCAGCCACTCACCATAGAGAGAGTTAAGGTTTTTAAAACGCAATTCGAGTATTTTCACAGCACTGTGCCCATATTTACATAGCGAAAAAAATTGCTAAATATGGAGAATCTATTACTCGGCATTGGGGTCTGCCTCCTGTAGGCTTTGCAATACCTCGTTATAGCAGGCAGTGAGTTCGGTGTGTGACTCTGCTGGCACTTCAAAAGCCTCTAAACAACGCGTGAAAACCTCGCTAGGATTCAAATCATCTAATGCCTCTTCAACCGTTAGAGACTGTAAGGCACGGTTAAAAAGTCGAGTATTTTTGGTGCGTAAAAGAGAGATTGCGGAACCTTCCAATGCCGTATCAAGCAACTCTCGCAAATTGCTAATCACTTCTTTGCCAGTGTACTCTACCTCTAGCCAAGCATTGCTATTCTCAGCTTTTAAGGTTTCTATCGCGGTCAATATTTCCTCAGTAGAGCCAGTCAGGCGCATCAACTGTTGGAAACATGGTACGGGTAATTGGAGAATCTCAGGGGTGAGCGAGCCAGAGCCTGCCGTATCCGTATCAAACTCCACCAAGACCACGGACTTTTGCTGCTTTGCCTCACCAAAGCCCATGGCAATAGGGGAGCCACTGTAGCGGATATGCTCGGCACCACCAACGGCCTGCGGTACATGCAAATGCCCAAGTGCCATATAATCGATTTCCTCAGGGAAAATATCCTTGCCCACATGAGCCAAGGAGCCAACATACAACTCACGCACGCCATCGCCATCTATTGTTTGCCCGCCAGCGGTGAAAAGATGCCCCATGCCAACAATAGGGATAGCAGGAATACCTTTACGACCTTCATCTTCTTTGGTGATTGAGCTTTTTTGTAGCGCCTGTTGTTTCTGCACGGCAGCGGTGACTACCTCCGCATAGTGACTGCGAACGCCCTCAATTAATTTGGTATTTTTGTCATCAATCGTTTCCCCAGGCGTTGCGGTGCGGATATCTTTATCTCGCAAATAGGGCACCGCACAAACCAGCAAATGCTCAGTCTTCATATCTGTTGTCGCAGCACTCTTTGTGTCGAGTGGCGGTAGTAAAGTGCTTTGTGCTGGCGGCTGTTCGTCCATAAGTGGCTGGTTGATATTGTTAGCCATAGTATTTTGCAACAGCAACACCTCATCAGCTGGGCAGTCCGTAATGGCACCGACTACATGCACATTAAGCGTTTTCAGCAGAGCCTTGGGAGCATTTAAAAAAGACGGAGAGTCATGATTGCCAGCAATAATCACCACATGCTGGCAGCAAGAGTTGGCGATAGTAGATAAAAACTGGTAATACAACGCCTGAGCGCGATTACTAGGTGTGCTGGTGTCAAAAACATCACCGGCAATCAACAAAGTATCTACCTGCTCGGTGGTGACAGTATCTGCTAGCCAATCCAGAAAATCGGCAAACTCCTGATAACGCTTTTGACTATACAGTGAGCGACCCAAATGCCAGTCGGAAGTGTGGAGGATTTTCATAGACAGCTTAAAACACAAACTTGAAATTAAAGCCAATAGTAGCGTAGGTCATGGTGTTATGTGAAGCGCTTTATTGCTTCCGTGTCATGAGTCGACCATTAGTCAATTATTCATCTAATATTCGTAGGGAATTTCCCAGTAACTCCTCAGCAACCCTTAATCATCCTATGATCACACTGTAATTTTACAGCTCTTGCGAATTGCGACTGAACCCTTATCTAATCTCTACGGTTTCAGTGGCTATCACCTTGCCGTTAGCAATAAGCGTTACTTCGTAAAGCCCAGCAGCATAATCTTTTTGTTTATTGCCAGCCAAATCAAAAAGCTTGTCGTTAGCGATGATTTGCCCCTGTTGCAAAGCAGAGCGCTTACTCCATTTATAAACCTTACGGCTTATCTTGCCAGTTTGGTTAGTTTTGCTAATGGCAAAATCAACCATCAGCTTGGCAGCGGTCGGTTTGAGAATGCTCAGGGAATAACTTAACTTCAATAGTTTGCCGTCACCTTGCTGCTGGCAAGTGACCCTAAAGTGATCCAGCGCAAAGCTGATATCCTGTGCATAACCCAGCAAAGCTAAGGCATCTGCATTGCCTTGCTTACATAAAGTCCGCAAAGCGTGGTGAGCAATCCACTGAATATTTTTAACCTGTATGGTGCCTTCGCTCTCATTCTGCCATTGTCGCAAAGTGCTGATTACCAAAGCAGGGTGATCCTTAGAAATATCATTTAAATTATTGGCAACAGAGCGCCTGACATACTCGGCATCATCAAACTTTAACCGCTCAAGCAAAGTCATCACCACCTGTGGATTGTCACTAAGATAAGCCACCTTAGTCGCCCAAGGCAATTTAGAACGGCTCCCCTCGGTCACTAAGCGGCGAACATCATCAGATGGATCAGAAGCCCAAGTCTCCAACAGTGCTATCGTTTCAGTAGGGTAGCTGTCTATAAAAGGTCTGATGGCAAACTCACCCGTAAACAGCTGCGTGATGTGATAAATCGCCGCCATAGACACTGTGAAATGCTCGCGGCCATAAGTTTCGATAATGGTCGAGAGAATCCAAATCGGAAAGCTCTTTAAAGGCAGATTATCAACACTCGCTTTAGCATCAGTTGCCGCTAGCAAAACCGTAATGGCTTTGGGGTAAGGTAGATCAAGCGTGCTATAAAGTGCCTCAGCCAAAGCATTGACCCGTGCCTTCATCTCTAACCCCTCGAAGTCAGCAGGTAATGCAGCCACG
The DNA here is from genome assembly GCA_929200405.1 of uncultured Gammaproteobacteria bacterium. GTDB lineage: Bacteria > Pseudomonadota > Gammaproteobacteria > Cardiobacteriales > CAKMZF01 > CAKMZF01. Next base: position 11,306 of record CAKMZF010000074.1, read on the forward strand.
AAATCAACGGTAGAAAAGTCCTGATGACAGGTTTCTATGCGCTTACCAAGACTCTGCGCCAAGGTGATTGAGAAATGTTCTTTAAAATCCATAAGAATTTATTAGTATCTGATTAAATGAGTGATTAAGCATCTAATAGCAAAACTAGCTATTGCCACCACAAAAGCTAACGGAAGTGTAACAGCTAGTCATAGCGAATAATAATAGCTAATGAATATCATTGGGAGTAATTCAGAAGTAATTGTTCGCAAGATAGCAACGAATATTTCTATCTGGTAATGTTGTTCGCCAAACCAAGAGTCTGTAAAATAACTACTTGACGAGAAGTTAGGCCATGAAAAAACAGAAAGTGCTAGCATAACAGCTAAGCCAATAGATGCATTTAGGAGCTACCCATGTCTACCCCAATCATAGCAGACAACAAACCCAAAAAAGTCGAGTTACAGCAAGGTGAGCAATACTATTTTTGCGCCTGTGGACGCTCAAAAAATCAACCATTTTGTGATGGCTCACATGCCGGAACAGACTTTACCCCCAAAGCTTTTACCGCAGAAGAAAGTGGAGATGCCTACCTCTGTCAATGCAAGCACACAGCCAATAGCCCATTCTGTGACGGCACCCACAAGCAATTTGATGATGCCCAAGTAGGCAAAGCAGGCCCAGGTATACAAGCCAAAGCCTCGGAGTCACCTGTAGCTACCGCAACCAAAGAAGAGCCAACCGTAGAGCTAATTCACCAACTCGCACGAGAAGGCCTAAGCAAACTTGGCCATCACGGGCCAATGACCTCTATGGGCGTGCCACGTCACCTATTGCCACACTGGGACGACCTGCAAGTCATGGTCGCGCAAATGGCAAAGAAACCATTACTTGAAGACCAAGCGGTAGCGACCGAACTCGTTATCGGACCGCAAGCCAAAAAACCACTGACACTGAAAATACCATTATTTGTCTCAGACATGAGCTTTGGCGCACTATCCGAAGAAGCCAAAGTTTCCCTAGCAACAGGTGCAGAGCTAGCAGGCACAGGCATCTGCTCTGGCGAGGGGGGTATGCTAGCAGAAGAGCAGGCGGCAAACTCACGCTACTTCTATGAGCTAGCCAGCGCAGAATTTGGCTATGACGAATCAAAACTCAAAAACGTACAAGCATTTCATTTTAAAGGCGGGCAGGGTGCCAAAACAGGAACAGGCGGACACCTGCCGGGCAATAAAAATATCGGCAAAATAGCCGAAGTACGAGGCATAGAAGCTGGTACCTCAGCAATATCACCACCGACATTTAAAGAACTGCACACCGCAGAAGACTTTAAACGTTTTGCAGACCGAGTGCGAGAAGTCACAGGCGGCATACCCATTGGCTTTAAACTCAGTGCCAACCATATCGAAGAAGATATCCAGTTTGCGCTAGACGCCAGCGCGGATTACATAATACTCGATGGTCGCGGCGGCGGTACAGGTGCAGCACCAGAAATGTTCCGCGACCACATCAGCGTGCCAACCATACCCGCACTAGCCCGTGCCAGACGCTACCTAGACCAGCAAGGTGCCAGCGGCAGAGTCACGCTAATTATCACCGGCGGACTGCGCGTGCCAATGGACTTTGTCAAAGCCCTAGCACTAGGGGCAGACGGTGTAGCCGTATCAAACAGTGCCATGCAAGCCATCGGCTGCGTAGCTGCGAGAATGTGCAATACCAACAACTGCCCAGCAGGTATAGCCACGCAAAAGCAAGACCTACGCCAGCGCTTAAATGTAACCAAGTCAGCAACACAGCTCAAGAACTTCTTTGAAGCCTCCACCGAGCTAATGCAAGTCATGGCAAGAGCCTGCGGCCATCATTCATTCAGCGAATTTAACCAAAACGACCTAGCGACATGGCACAAAGACATGGCAGAACTATCTGGGGTTAAATACTCAGGGTTTGG
>CAKMZF010000075.1 GCA_929200405.1 uncultured Gammaproteobacteria bacterium
AGAGTGTGGAATCCTGCATTGCCAACAGCAATGTTTATTGGTCTTAACCCATCGATAGCAGATGAGAATATTGATGATCCAACATTGATTCGTTGCATGCGTTTTTCTGACGCTTGGGGCTATGGTGGTGTAGTGATGGCAAATTTGTTTGCCTTTAGGGCAACTCTGCCAACGGATATGAAGCAGGCGAAGAATCCCATTGGTCGAGGCAATAATCAATGGTTGCAGAAGCTGGCAGCAGAGTCAGGAATTGTTATCGCCGCATGGGGCAATGATGGGCGCTATTTAGCAAGGTCACAGCAGGTGCGTGAGTTGCTGCCTAAGTTACATTATTTGCGGTTAAATAAGTCAGGTGAACCTGCTCACCCGCTTTATTTACCCGCGTCTCTTACGCCTATTGTTTGGCAGTGATTTCAATATTTAAACCTAGATTTGAATGCGTTTCCCTTTGCTGTCAAATAAACATATTAGGGCTGTATTCACTCGAATAAAACAACTGTCGCCTGCTGCTGGAATCTCAATATCTCCAGCTTGTCGCAGCGTTATCGTCTGTTGATTTTGCACTTCTATATAGAGTAAGGTTTCTGCACCAAGTGGTTCGGTGTATTTCACTTTGCCTATGAGGTGTGCAGTCGGTGGTTCGCATAGCGATAAGTGTTCTGGCCGAATCCCGATTGTGAGATTATCGTTGTCTTGCTGCTGTAGCGTTGCGGAGACTTCGGTAGGTAAGTCTGTTAATAGTCTATCGATAGCTTGTTGTGCGGACGAATCTAGCTGTTGGTTCTGAGCGAATAGATTATTTAGAAAATTCATGGGTGGAGAGCCAATAAAGCCTGCCACAAATGTAGACTGAGGGTCGTTATACACTTCAAGTGGCGCCCCTATTTGGTCTGCATTTCCTGCATTCATGACAATCATTCTATCAGCCAATGTCATGGCTTCGACTTGATCGTGGGTAACATAGAGTGAAGTTACTCCTAGTTCTTTTTGCAAGGCTTTAATTTCTAACCGCATTTGCACACGAAGCTTGGCGTCTAGATTAGACAGCGGCTCGTCAAAAAGAAAGACAGCAGGCTTTCTTACTATTGCTCGTCCCATAGCTACACGTTGGCGCTGGCCACCAGAGAGTTCTCTAGGTTTGCGCTTGAGGTAATCTTGTAGTTGTAAAATTTCTGCTGCGGTATTTACCCGTTGTAAAATTTCATTTTTGGGGATTTTGGCAATTTTCAAACCATAGGCCATATTGTCAAAAACACTCATGTGAGGATATAGCGCATAGTTTTGAAACACCATGGCAATATCTCGCTCCATTGGTTCTAGCTCATTAACGCGTTTATTGTTAATGCAGATTTCTCCATCGGTTATGATCTCAAGCCCAGCAACCATACGTAGCAAGGTAGACTTTCCGCAACCAGAGGGGCCAACGATAACGATAAATTCTCCATCTTTAACGTCTGCATTGATGCCATGTATGACATTATTTTTGCCAAAGGCTTTGGTTACGTTTTGTAAACTAATGGTCGCCATAGAGTACTTCTGCCTGTAATATTATTAGAGCGTAGGGAAAATTATTTTTCACTGTCTACCAAGCCTTTGATAAACAGTTTTTGCATGCACACTACCACCAGTATTGGGGGGAGCATTGCGAGAATAGAGGTTGCCATAATTAACGGCCAGTCTGGGACTTCTCCACCGACGGGGAACATTTGCTTTATACCCATCACAATAGTGTTCATTTCTGGTTTTGTGGTAATCAGCAATGGCCATAGATATTGATTCCAGCCGTAGATAAATAGGATCACGAATAGAGCGGCAATATTGGTGCGTGACATCGGTAATAATATATCCCAAAAGAAGCGCATTGGTGAGGCACCATCAACTCTTGCTGCCTCTGCCAGTTCATTGGGGATAGTCATAAAAAATTGTCGAAATAAAAAGGTTGCTGTGGCAGAGGCGACTAAAGGCAGTATCAGGCCACTGTAGCTGTTAAGCATGCCAAAGTTGGCAATAACTTCGTAAGTTGGGACAATTCTTACTTCAACTGGAAGCATGAGGGTTAGAAAAATCAGCCAGAAAAAAGTTTTTCGTAGTGGAAAACGAAAATAGACGATAGCAAAGGCTGAGAGCAGAGAAATCATGATTTTGCCGACAGCAATACCCATGGCCATAACTAATGAGTTTACAAGCATTTTCCACACTGGTGCATTGATGCCAGAAAAGAATGCCTGCTGATAGTTATGGAGCAGCTGATCTCCAGGTAAGAGCGGCATAGGGGGATGAGCAACTTGCTCCGGAGTGATGGTGGAGGTAATAAAAGCGAGATAAATCGGAAAGCAGACTATAATCACACCAATAATCATACCGATATGACTAAGCCATGAAGACTTTCCGCGTTTAATAACCATACCTGAAGCTGCCATTAGTAGTGCACTCTTTTTTCGATGAAACGGAATTGAACGATGGTGAGTATGCCCACTAGCAGTAATAAAATTACTGACTGAGCGGCAGAGGAGCCCAAATCTTGCCCAACAAAACCATCGGCATAGACTTTGTAAACTAAAATAGTGGTGGTTTGTTGTGGACCACCAGCGGTAATGGTGTGAATGACACCGAAAGTTTCAAAGAAAGCGTAAACAATGTTTACCACAAGTAAGAAAAAAGTAGTTGGTGAGAGCAGTGGTATCACAATGGTCCAAAATCGTTTCCAGAAATGGGCACCATCTATAGCTGCCGCTTCAATGACACTTCTTGGTATTGCTTGTAGACCTGCAAGAAAGAATAAAAAATTATAGCTAATGCGATTCCAAGCAGATGCCACCACAACTAGTCCCATGGCTTCATTATCATTTAATACATGGTTCCAGTCATAGCCTAACAGTCCAAGATACCAGCTTACCAAGCCGATTCGGGGGTTAAACATAAACAGCCACAGCACGCCAGCGATTGCCGGAGCAACAGCGTAAGGCCAGATTAACAAAGTTCGATAAGCAGTGGCTCCTTTGATAATGCGATCAGCCATGACAGCTAGCCACAGTGCCGCACCTACAGATACTGCGGTTACCAAGCATGAAAATAGGGCGGTAGTTTTGAATGATGCTAAGTAATAAGGATCATTGAGTAAAAATCGAAAATTTTCTAAACCAACATATTGAGATTTTAACCCAAAGGGATCCGGAATATAGGCGGATTGATAAACGGCTTGCCCGGCTGGCCAAAAGAAAAAAATGGCAGTTATCAGCACCTGAGGTATGAGCAAAAAGTAGGGCAAATAACGGTTGTTGAAAGTGACCTGTTTATCCATGTTGGTGCAGCGTAGTTAGAGAGTGAGAGAGTAGTTTTATAGTAATATTTTATCGAAGATAATAATCACAGGTAGACTTAATGAGTCTACCTGTGATGTTAGTTTTTTTAATTCCGCTTTATTTATTAGCGGTTTCGAAGCGGCGTAATAATTTATTACCGCGTTCCACAGCAGAGTCTAGCGCTTCCTGCGCTTTTTTATCGCCAGACCAAACCGCCTCTAGTTCTTCATCGATTAAGCCACGAATTTGGTCGAAACTGCCTAAGCGCAGACCTTTTGAATTGCCTGTTGGTGCTTTGTTAGTCATTTGCAAAATAGCAATATCTGTACCAGGATTTTTCTCATAAAAACCTTCTGCTTTAGTAAGATCGTAAGCAGCTGTTGTTATGGGTAAATAGCCTGTGTCTTTATGCCACTGAGATTGTATCTCCGGAGTAGATAAGAAGCTTAAGAATTGGCCTACGCCTTTATATTCTTCCGTTTCATGTCCAGTCATTGCCCATAATGATGCACCACCGATAATAGTATTTTGTGGTGCACCTTCAACGTCTGACCAATAAGGAAGTGGTCGGATTTCAAAATCAAATTTAGCTTCTTTTTTAACACCAGCATATCCAGCCGATGATTCGGTGAAAAACGCACATTCGCCAGCACGGAAGTTAGCGCCACCTTCGTTACGGCGACCGGTATAGATAAACTTACCTTCTTTCGCCCAGTCGCCCATTTTTTGTATGTGCTTAACTTGTGTTGGTCCGTTGAAAGCCAGTGAGGTATCGAGACTAGTAAAGCCATTTTCTTTGGTGGCGAAAGGTACGTTATGATAAGCCGATAAGTTTTCTAGATGCACCCAGCTTTGCCACGCCGTTACTAAAGGGCAGGTATTGCCACTTGCAAGCAGTTTGGTCATGGCTTCATCAACTTGTTCCCAAGTTGATAGATCCATATCAGGCTCTAAGCCAGCTGTCTTTAGTACGTCTTTATTTACATATAAAACAGGGGTGGAAGAGTTATATGGCAAAGATAGCATCTTGCCTTCTGGGGAGGTGTAGTAACCTTTTACAGGGGCAAGGTATGCATCGGGATTAAACTCAACCCCACTTTCTGCCATGACTTCATAGACGGGCTTTATAGCACCTTTGGCGCTCATCATGGTTGCCGTACCTACCTCGAAAACAACTAGAATGTGCGGTTGTTCTTTGGCACGGAAGGCAGCAATGCCTGCATTTAGGGTTTCAGAATAGTTGCCCTTATGGGTCGGGACAACAGTATAATCAGCCTGTGAATTGTTAAATTTATCTACTTGTTCATTAAGTAGCTCTCCAAGTCGACCAGTGAAGTTATGCCACCATTGAATTTCAGTTTTAGCGAAAGCGTCAGATGTTGCAAGGCTGGATAAAGTGATGATGCCAGCAAAGGCTATCTTTTTAATACACTTTTTCATTATTATGATTTCTCCTGTGTTTTTTGAGTTTATTGGGTAATTGCTGATGAGATTATTTATATGATAAATTGATTACAATTTCGTGACACTACCGCGAAAGAAATTTTTACTGTAGAGTAAAATTTAAACAGTAGAATGTCAAATTATGAAAAATAGTTAATGCTAATATTTGACACTTGCACGTAAAGTAGGGTGGGTAGTTATGCATGCAAAGTTACAGATGAATAGTGAAGAGTTGCTCGGTAAGGTGGCGATTGTTACCGGAGCGAGTAAGGGGATAGGTGCGGCTGCAGCCATAGATCTAGCTGCACATGGCGTGCGTGTGGTTTTGGCAGCTCGCACTATTTTCAAGATAGAGCAGTTGGTAGATGATATTGGCAATGCTGGCGGTGAGGCGATGGCAGTGGTTTGTGATGTTGCTAATTATGAAAATGTGGCAACACTTGTCGAGAAAGCCATCGCTGCTTTTGGCCGAGTTGATATTTTGGTCAATAATGCTGGAATGATAGACCCTATTGTATCACTTGCAGATTCCGATCCAGAGCGTTGGGTTGGTGCCGCCGATATTAATTACAAAGGAGTGTACTTTGGACTTAGAGCGGTTATACCACATATGCTGGAGCAAGGGGGAGGTGTTATTGTTAATCTTAGTTCAGGAGCTGCGACCAAAGCATTGGCAGGCTGGAGTCATTATTGTTCTTCTAAAGCAGCAGCATTGTCACTAACGCAATGCGCCCATGAAGAATATGGTAGGCACGGAGTCCTGATTGTCGGCCTAAGTCCTGGAACTGTAGCTACAGAGATGCAAATTGCTATTAGGCAGTCGGGTATTAACCCTGTTAGTCAGCTTGATCCTTCGGTACATGTTCCGCCAGAATGGGTTGCGCGAGCAATTGTTTGGTTGTGCACAACCGCTGCGACTGAGCATGCAGGAACAGATTTTTCGCTTAGGGATAATGACAACAGACGTAAAATTGGGCTAATTGATTGATTTGTGTCATTAGCAGCAGTTTTCTGTGTTTAGCGTTTTCTTCCTGAGGCTGAAACTGGAGTGAGTTTTGCGTATTCCTTTTAATTATGAGCCACCGCAGTCACCTATCTTTTCTTTGGTTTTTGTCGATGATGCAGTGGTTGTATTGGATAAGCCAAGTGGCTTGCTGTCTGTTCCTGGGCGGTTGGATATTCATAAAGACTGCTTGGAAACGAGAGTGCAGTCTGTTTTTCCCACTGCAAGAATTGTTCATCGCTTGGATATGGCTACTTCAGGGCTATTGATGATGCCGCTAACTGCCGAGGCGCATAAGCAGTTGCAATGGCAATTTGAAGCCAGAACTATTGAAAAGCAATATATAGCAGTTGTTTGGGGACATATAAAAGCGGATACAGGTGAAATCACTGAACCGTTGATAACAGATTGGCCGAATAGGCCAAAGCAGATGATCTGTTATGAGAGAGGTAAAAGCGCACATACGAATTATGAGGTGGTTAATCGCTATACATCCGCATCAGGTGACCCTCTAACAAGGGTTAGGTTGTTTCCTAAAACGGGTAGAACTCACCAATTGCGAGTGCATATGCAGTTTCTGGGACACCCTATTTTAGGCGATAGACTTTATGCGCATGCAGAGGCATTGGAGCTATCGAATAGGTTGTTACTACATGCGGAGAACTTAAGTTGCAAGCATCCGGTCACCCAAGCGCCGTTATTGTTTTATCAGCAGGCATGTTTTTAGTCAGAATAGTGCTATGGCAGTTATTCCGCGACCATGCCAAACAAGTCGTAATGTTCGGCTTCGGTGATATGCACAGGAATGATATCTCCTATGGAAAAGTCAATGCTCTCAGGTAGGTCGATGAAGACTTGACCATCAATTTCCGGAGCATCTCCAGGGCTTCGGCCTAGGATAATGTCCTCACCTATTTCATCGATGATAACAGGTAATGTTAGGCCGACTTTGGTTTGCTTTTGCTCAAGGGAAATTTCTTGTTGCAACATCATGAAGCGATGATAGCGATCTTTCTTGGTAGCGTCATCTACTGGATCGGCGAGTTTATTGGCTGATGCGCCTTCAACGGGGGAATATTCAAAGCAACCGGCATTATCTATTTTTGCTGTTTCTATAAAATCTAGCAACATCTGGAAATCCTCTTCGGTCTCCCCAGGGAAGCCGACAATGAAAGTGCTGCGAATGGTGAGATCGGGACAGATTTCGCGCCATTGCTGTATTCTCTCTAGCACACCATCGATATTGCCGGGGCGTTTCATTGCTCTGAGGATTTTAGGACTGCCGTGTTGAAAAGGGATATCCAAATAAGGTAATAAGCCAGTGTTTTTGGTGTCGCTCATTAACGGGACTATTTTGTCCACATGAGGGTAAGGGTAGACATAGTGCAGTCTGACCCATGCGCCATATTCCTGAGCCAGCTCGGAAAGTGTCGCCGCCAAATCATAAAAGCGGGTTTGATAGGTTTTATCTCGCCATTGATACTCGGCATATTTGAGGTCAACGCCATAAGCGCTGGTGTCTTGAGAGACAACTAAAAGCTCTTTGACTCCGCCGCGAAACAGCGCGTTGGCTTCTGCGATTACTTTATCAATAGGACGAGAGACTAAATCTCCTCGCATAGATGGAATAATGCAAAAACTACATCGATGGTTACAGCCTTCTGATATCTTGAGGTAGGCATAGTGTCTCGGCGTCAGTTTAATGCCTTGCTCGGGGATGAGTTGAGCAAAATTTTGGGTAGTCGACTCTGGTGGTGGCACGTGTTGGCGAATAGCCTGTACAACTTGTTCATATTGCTGCGGCCCAGTAACGGCTAAAAGATTGGGAAATTCTGCGTATATTTCTTCCTTTTCCACACCTAGACAACCTGTTACCACTACTTTGCCATTGGCGGCCATTGCTTCTGAGATTGCATCCAACGATTCTGCTTTAGCGGAATCTATAAATCCGCAGGTGTTGACAATGACAGCTTCCGCGCCATTATAATCGGCTGCTAACTCGTAGCCATCTAATCTCAGTTGGGTAATAATGCGCTCAGAATCTACTAGCGCTTTAGGGCAGCCTAGGGAGACAAAACCGATTTTTGGAATGGGAGCTAAGGTTGGATTGTGGTCGTTTTGGTTCATAAATAGCAAATGACAGATTAGTTGATAGAGCCGAAGATTGAGGCGAGAGAGTACCGGAAAACTTGCTATGTCGCTAGTGTCAAATGTTTAGGCGTTAAACTGTTAGGTGTTATAAAAGTAAGCTGAGTTTGACTATTGCCATCTGTTCTCAGTTTGGCCAGATTTCGATACGCGGGTTTGATTGCCCAAATGATCGAGTATGAAGGCGCTGTAAGTGTCGTTTGTCTGATCATTAACTGCCGTTGCTACTAGCTTATAGGTGTTCTCTGTGGCGGTGACGGTAATTTGGTAATTATTTTCACCTCTTTCATCAGTCATAAAAGTATTAGCAGAGGTGCCGTAGTTACTGTTAAGATCCGATAGGGTGTCAGTATATGTTTGATTTTGAGCAAAGAAGCGTTCTTCTTCAAATGCTAATTTGGTTAATGCTGTATAGGCATCTTGGCGTTTAACAGTGGAGCCCGCCGAGCTAAAATTGGGTAGCACGACTAGCATTAGAATGGCTATAATCACTAAAACCACTAAGATTTCAATGACAGAAAAGCCGCTATTTTTCTTTCTATTTTTTAAAGTCATAGATATATTTTATCCCCTCCCATGACAATCCGCGCAAATAGTCCGGTGCATGAATCTCGGCACTACATTGCAGGCATGATGTAATAAGGGTATTAACGCCTTCTGTTTCAATGTCATCATCATTCTCTGTTAGAGTAACGACTCTAGTGATATTAATTTCAGGATCAATGCCGATATTGTTTTCAAGTAAAGTGCTTCTGCCTTCTGGAATTAAGTCGGCTAAATTGCCATTATTGGCAGAGTAGACTGCCGCTGCATTTTTAAATCAATGTTATAAAATTTAGCGTGTGAAGCAGAAGAGCCAATTTCACAGATATCAAACATACCTTCTATATTAGGTAAATAGGTTGAAAAGTAAACACTATTGACATGGATAGCTGGCTTATTTACAAACTTCTCTCCGAGATTGAATGTGCTACCTAAGTCTATATGATAGCCAGATTCGCTATTTAAGTTACTCAGAGCAGTTCCATAATAGCAGTCATCCTCGTCTTGCAGGAGAGAGCTATCGGTTTGGTGGGTTATCGTTATCATTCACATCATCTACCTAGCGAGGCGTCGAAGATATTCATTCCTATATTTTTATGGATAGGTGTTGAAATATTAATTTCAAGGCTTGCTCTTTGATCTCCATTGTCATATTTATCGGCAAACCAATTGATTTCGAAAAATAAACTGGAGTAGTTGATGTGTTCAATTGTGGGGTGATGCGAAAGTGTTAATGTTGCTAGAAATAGTTTAAGACGGATATATTGAACCGCTTCATAGGCGGAAGGTTTACTACGATGCTATTCAATGCATCAATCAACTCGTGCCGCCTTATATTTGGCTTTACGCTCTGTGTATGTTCGTGGATATAAGTGCCTGCATCATCAGCGACTGCTTTATGAGAGCATCTTAGCAGTACATCGGACATGAACTTTTCAGGTAAGCAACTGCTAAACTTGCCTGCAATGGCTTTCTCAGTTGGAACGCTGTGAGTATTTTAAATTATCTTAGTGAGTTTTTATTCTGCTACAAGGGTCACGTGATTTTGGTCAGTACCAGATGCGCTAGTAGGAGAAAATGCGACAATTTTCATTCTATGGGTTGAGTTTGCTCTGGCGTATTGGCCTGAAACATCTGCTTGATAGTAGTTACCTATTAAGCTCAAGGGATACCCATCAGGAATTTCATGGGCATTGGGTTTTGCAGTTCTCAGATATGTTGTCGTTAGTGTAGTCTCTGCACCTGGTGTGTTATTGGTTACGGTCTTTGTTAAGACATTGGCGTTTTGGGTCGTTGGCATTTTGACTTGCCATTCACTTCGGGCTTCTGAGAGCAGTGACGTAAAGGCATTTTCTACGGCTTGGTAGCTAATATTCTTATGTATATAGTTTGCCGCAACTTTTTGGTTTATTAAGCTGCTGGAAAATATAGTTAATCCAGATAACGCAACTAAAAAAAGCACTATAACGCTCATATAAAGTGATGAGCCTTTTTGCTTGTTCTGACTATTTAACGCTAGGTGTGGAGTAAGGAAAGACGTCTGTTTGCTCTCTGCTTTGGTAGGACGTGCCATGTTGCAAAGATAACTATTGTTCAATGAGATAAATATCATTTGTTAGCCTCCTGTAACCCAACTGCTCATGTTGCGTAGAAATATTGTAGACTCATAAACCTGAAACAGTTCTTGGCTATTTTCTGTTATTTCCACTGTTTCATCAAGCACTTGATATTCGGTATGTTTGGCCGTGATGGTGGCGGCGCTTGCCAAGAACTCGCCAGAGCCTACTAATAAACCGACTCTAACAGTGCGAATATTTTTTCTACTTTCTGTCGTCAGTAGCCGAGACGGTACGTAACGGTTGGGATAATCATCTGCATCGGTATCTATACCGTATAATATTTGCATACTCCTAATGCCATTGGAGATTGCGGCACCGTTGGCATCCTCTCTGCATAGAAGATCATTGTTTTTATTAACCCAAATGGTGACATTATTAACTTCATTTGCAGTTGTTGTATTCAGATGTGTATTGCAGCCATCTTCCCTTCGATGATAAATAATAATTGAATCGCTCTTGCCAGCTTCGTCAGCTACAGGCGCTAGCCCTGAAGTGCCATTGGCAATATCATCATAAGTCAAATCTAATCCCGCCGATACAATGATTCTCTTAATATCTGCTAAGACAAACCGGCCCTTATCATGCAAAGCAGACTGTGCTTCGTGAAATCTCTCTGAATGAATATAATTAGTGTACATTCTCAATAGACCACCAATAAAAACACTGCTGATAACCAATCCTGCCATAATGCTAACGAGCGATGCGCCGAGCTGTTTTTGTTGTGAGTTAATATATCGATGGGATGTCATCTTGATCTCCCAAGTTTGATATTATTAGTGATGGTCTGAGTCGAAGAGTCTAAAGGAGTTCTCCAGCCAATTACTATGGTGCACTCTGGTATGGCGGTGTCATTACAATTAACGTGTAAACTGCCAGAAGGTAAAGCTTGAAGCATGCCGTTATCACAACTGAACTGCTGTAAATCAAACTTCGCTATCTCAGTTGTAGAACAGCTTATGTTATCAGAATTAGATGTTTGAATGCATTGCGTTGCAGGGGAGCAATTCACAGGAGTATTGTACGCTGTTCCAGCACTATTATTGCTGCGCATTCTCTCAATTAGCTGAGTGCTTAATTCACTAGCAGTTACGTCAAAATCCGCTCCTGTGGTTCCCTTGATAGAATTTGAGAATAATTGTAACGATCCTAACAATCCAATAGTAACAATAACTAGGGCTAACACAGTTTCTAATAAGCTAACGCCTTTGTTTTTGCGATACCTCATCATATCAGGGTTTATTGGAAAGATAGATGATTTCATCAACTGTTCTCGAGAAATTCAACTTTAGGGCGTCCAAGAATATTAAACACAACTTTAGCTTCATTGTCTGGACTAGTTGAGATGGTAAGAGTACCATTTCTACTGCTCCTGCCGCTTGCTTTGTATGTAATGGCTTTTTGGAGTTGAGTGTTTGTAGTGGCAATCGTTACCCGAGAGCTTGTCATTTGTTTAACTAGGAGTATGTCGCTTGTTGGAATGGCATTATTACTCATAGTTGTCAGGGTGCCAGTAAAAACTATCCATCCGGAGCTCCATTGATTGCTTAGGCAAGCTCTTCCATCGAGAGATGGGCATATGGTGACGACGGTGTTGCGGTTGATCGCCTCTTGGCGTGCCATACGGATGGTGCTGACGAACTCTACCGTTGCAGATCTCAGACGCTGTTTCTCAACGGCGTTACCTAGGGCTGGTACACCGATTAAAAGTGTGAGGGCAAGAATAGCAAGAACAGCAATAAGCTCAATCAAGCTAAACCCCTTTTGATTGCTGGACTGACGGATACTCAAAATCTCTTACGTAATCTTAAAGATGCGTTGGTTTGTCGGCAACTGAAAATTTATTGTATCAAATTGAATAAATTAATCCAGAAAATAAATTTTATTTCATATTTCCTATAAACGGAAAATAAAACTTCTGAAATAGACTATTCATGGCATTTATTAGCCCCTAGGGGCTAATAATGAGTCTCTTTTGTGCGAATTAGGCCTGCATGGTCACATTACCCGTTGCATTGCAGTTTTCGCAATTGAAATAAGAGCTGTTTTGTAATCGCTTTCTTGCAGAAAGTTAATAGACTGAATTGCCTTCGATGCCTCTTTCTCTGCTTGAGCTTTTGTGTATTCCACACCGCCTAGGTTGTGGATAATGGTTTGTATTCGAGAAAGCTGTGACGTATCGCCTTCTTGTATGGCTTTCTCTAGTAATATTTTGTCTTCTGATGTTGCTTGCTTTAAAGCGTATATAATTGGTAACGTTGGCTTGCCTTCTGCAAGGTCATCTCCTAAGTTTTTGCCGATAAGCTCTGCATCTCCTTCATAGTCCAAGACATCGTCCATTAGTTGAAAAGCAACGCCTAAGTGGTGTCCATATTGCTTTAGTGCGACCTGTGTGCTCGCATTACAGCCGGTGAGTATCGCGCCGGCTTCAGTGCCTGCTTCAAAGAGCATGGCTGTTTTGGCGGCGATGACTTGGAGATATTCTTGTTCGCTTATTTGGGTGTTGCCAATATTAAGAAGTTGTAAAACTTCACCTTCTGCTATTCGGTTTGTTGCATTAGCAAAAATATTCTGAATCTCAAGTGAGTCGAGATCTTGCATAAGCTGAAAGGCGCGAGAATATAAGAAGTCCCCCACTAAAACAGCAGCCTCGTTGCCCCAGACTGTATTTGCAGTGTCGCGACCACGGCGTTGTGTTGAGGCATCTACTACGTCATCATGGAGTAATGTGGCTGTATGGATATACTCAATAATGGCAGCCGCTTTAGCAAGACGAATATCATTTGCTTGAGTCTCATCTGTTTGTGGTGCTGCACTTCTTCCTGCAAGTATGACAGTAATTGGACGTAATCGTTTACCGCCACTCTGAACAACATAGTTAGCAAGTTGATTAATTAGAACAACATCTGAGCGTAAATTATCGGATATAATGTGATTTACAGCGTCAAAATCAGGTTTTATGATATTCAGAATTTCTTGATGAGAAAGAGGCATAATAATAAAAGTATATAGCAAGGTTATTGATTGGGATGTAAGCACATATTTTGAGGTCATCAACTGATGTGATAATTTCCGCCGACATTATACGTTTAAGAATGCTTATATAATAGTAGAAGTTAGCAAGTGAGTCGCAATACTCAACGATATA
>CAKMZF010000076.1:0-7265 GCA_929200405.1 uncultured Gammaproteobacteria bacterium
ACATTAGCGTCTATTCTAACTCCTGTCATTCCAACGGGGTCTTTTATACCACTTTGCCCATCTACACTAAAGTCTTGTGCAATAACATGGAGCAGTCTATTGTCTGCTGATATCCTAAAAGCCTTAGCCGTTTCCAAAACTCTGTCTACGTCTTCTTGGGTCACTTCTTTCGTGCCTATTCGTGCGCTACCAGTATTATCAAACCCTTCGATATGACTGCCTGCTATGCCTGTAAAGACAGATTTGATTTCACAGTTAGCATCATTCTCAGCTTCTTTAATTGCACCGACCACAGATTTTACTGTTGCTTCGATATTGACAACTGAGCCTTTTTTAAGACCTACTGAAGGCTCAATACCATACCCTAGGACATCTAAATGACCGTCCTCGCCTATTTCTGCGACGACTGCTATCACTTTAGATGTGCCGATATCTAGACCCACTAAAATTTCTTTACTTTCTGTTACCATATTTATTCCTAACAGTAGCTTTTGGTACTTTCTTTATTGAATATTGGCGGACGATACTGTAGCCCCATTAATGGCAGCCAACTTTCCATTGCGCCAGCTAATCGCTGCTCCATCAGGATACCTCATATCAACATATTCTACATTATCTCTTTGTCCACCCAGCTCATTATACAACTTCACAAATGACCTAAGCCCTTCAAAAACATCATCTTTCTTGAGGCGAACCTCAATACCACTATCCATTTTAACCACCCAGCCACCAGATTGCACTTTTTTTAACGATTTCAATTTCACATCATAAACATTGAATAACTGGGTAATTTGCTGGTACATTTTAAAAACTTGCACAGCATCTTCTTCTGGACCCTGTAATAGCGGCATATTGGAGTTATCGTCGATAGCTAATTCCAAAGTAAAAAGCTTTCCTGTCTCATCTAACCACTTGCCCTCACCCCATTTCGCCACTGGCTGCCAAGTATCGACATTTATCACAATAGAGTCAGGCCACTTTCTATTGACCTTAACCTCACGAATCCAGGGTATTTCTGCCAAAGATTTTTGAATTTCCCCAAGCTCAATAGCAAAAAAACCCTTACTTCTATATGGCAACAAACGCTCTCGCATTTCATCTTCCACGATTTGTGGCTGATGACCTACAACATGGATATTTTCAATGATATGCTTATCTGGTGCAGTAAACGATGTCCAAAACGCAAATCCACTAACAACCGCAACTACCAAAACAATTATCTCAACTCCAGTAATAAATCTTCTAAATCCATTCTTGAAAGAGTGTAATGCCTGAATGAAAAAAGCTCGACCAAAGAAATCCATTGACTTGCCATCGAAATTTCTCGTCGGCCTATCGCCTTCCCTAACCAATCTTCTATTCATTGTGCCCGCGACACTTACATATGCGTTATATGGCTCTTGAGCGTTCTTTTTCATTTTTACAGCAGAATTTCTTCTCATTACATCTCCCTCCCTAGACTCTATACTTTTCCGACTTATATTTTTCTTTGCTGTTGAATATTCGCCACAACTTGACCTATATTTCCTGCACCCATCATTAGCAACACATCATCATCTTTTAGTACTGACGCCATAAGCTCTGGCAAACTCTCTACCTCTGACACAAAAATAGGCTCCAACTTCTGCCTCGCCCTTATTGCTTTCGCAAGCGCCTTGCCATCCGCGCCAGCAATATGATCCTCTCCTGCGGCATAAACCTCTGTTAAAAACAACACATCGCAAAGATCACTGACCGCAACAAACTCCTCGAATGAGTCGCGAGTTCTGGTGTATCGGTGCGGCTGAAAAGCCAATACCAACCTTCTGGTAGGCCAAGCCGTTCTGGCTGCACTTAACACGGCTTTTAGCTCTGTTGGGTGATGACCGTAATCATCCACCACCGTTAAAGTACTGCCATCAGGCAATTTAACGTCATTTTGAATGCTAAATCTTCGACCTATTCCTTCGAATTTCTCCAATGCTGCTTGAATCTCTTCTGGCCGCACCCCTTGGTCTAAAGCAACCGCAATGACTGCTAATGCATTCAGTACGCTATGACGCCCTGGCAATCTCAAGGTAACATCGAATTTATTCAAACTGGTTTTATCATTTACCGTAAATCGACTTTCGATATCTGAATAATTCACATTTGAGGCAAAGATGTCATTCTCTTTATCAAAGCCATAAGTCCGTAGCGGACGACTAAGCTCTGGCAAAATAGCCCGCACATTAGCATCATCTGCACAAACCACTGCCAGCCCATAAAATGGCAAGTTATGTACAAACTCAATAAATGCCTCTTTGAGCTTGTTGAAATCGCCACCATAGGTATCCATATGATCTTCATCGATATTAGTAATAACCCCAATCATTGGACGATAGAGCAAAAAAGTTCCGTCGCTCTCATCTGCTTCTGCAATCAGGTACTTACCGCTACCCAGCTTAGCATTGGCATTAACACTATTAAGTCTGCCACCAATCACAAATGTTGGCTTGCGACCTGCCTCTGCAAATACAGTTGACATCAAACTAGTAGTAGTGGTTTTACCGTGGGTTCCTGCTATTGCAATCCCAAAGCGAAAGCGCATCAACTCAGCCAGCATTTCAGCACGTCGAATAACAGCAACTCTAGCGTCCAAAGCGGCTGCTACTTCTGGATTTTCACGGTCAATCGCCGTAGAAACCACCACCACATCAGCATCACCGATATTCTTGGCGCTGTGACCAATAAATAGTTTCGTACCTTTAGCTTGAAGATCATCCGTCACCGCGGATTGACGAATATCTGAACCTGAAACACTAAAACCAAGATTCACTAAAACATCAGCTATCCCGCTCATACCGCTACCACCGATACCAACGAAATGTATCTGTTTAATCCTATCTAACATCGCTTCGGTCGCTCGATGCCCTCTCTGCAATCTAGTCATATATCTTCTCCTAACCTATACCATTAGCTCTAGGCATTTATCGGCAATAATTTCTGCACTATTAGCTGGCATAACCTGCTTAGCGGCAGCTGCCATTTTTTGTCTCTTCAGCGGCTCTTTGATTAACTCCACCACTTTGGCTCGCACGGACTCCGGCATGAAGTTACGCTCCTGAACAATTACTGCAGCCCCAACATCAACTAAGGCTTGCGCATTTGCCGTTTGATGATCGTCAACGGCATGTGGAAATGGAATAAACACTGCAGGCAGACCAACCTTTGCAACTTCTGCTACCGTCAATGCACCTGAACGGCAAATAATCAAATCAGCCTGCTCATATGCTTCATTCATACTTGTAATAAACGGCATCACAGATAAGTCCACGCATTGATGGCCTAATTGCTGATATCTGTTCTGCGTCTCTTGATCTCGCCCATCTCCGGCTTGATGGATAATCTTAATTTTAAAATCAAGAGATATGTCTGCTAATAGTTGGACAATTTTTGTGTTTAAAAAACCTGCTCCTTGACTGCCACCGATTATCAAGATTGACACAGCGGCACCAACATCTGCACCTACTTTATCTACTGGCTGAATGTCTGCCCTGACTGGATTACCCACCACCAAAGACTTCTTAAATCCTTTAACTGGCACCGCACAAAGCACCGTGTTAGCAATCTTAGCAAGCCATTTGTTAGTCATTCCCGCAATCGCATTTTGCTCGTGGATAACTAGCGGCGCTTTCGTCGTCCATACTGCTAAACCAACTGGTGCCGTTACATAACCACCCAAACCCAACACTGCGTTTGGCGCCTCCGCTTTCAACACTCGGCGCGCTTCCAGAACGCTAGACAATTGACGCCACGGCAATGCTATCCAAGCATATACACCCTTTCCCCTTAGGGCGTAAGCATTAATGCCACAGAAACGAATTCCAGAAGCCTCTACCCACTGCTTCTCTTTACTATCCATTCTGCCTATCCAGACAACCTCAACATCCTTACTTCGCAAAACTTCAGCCACAGCAATACCTGGGAATACATGCCCGCCGGTGCCTCCTGCTGTGATCAATATTTTTTTGCTCATAACTATGCTAGCTTCCCTACGGCTTCGTAGTCACTGATGAACCCACCGTAAAACTCGGTAAAGACTGATCCAAACGTTTAGCGATATCCTCATCAAGCTCGGGATACCAGCCAGATGCTCTTTTCCGTATCACTTCAGGCTCCGCGACTACATTCTCTTCTGCTTTGTTCAGCTCTCCCATCTCATCTAACCAGCCCACATGTGCTGAGTTCACGACATCATCCACTTCAAATTTTGCTCTTGCCAAAATACCGATCGCAATCAAGCTCGCCATTAGCGAACTACCACCAACACTAAAAAATGGCATCGTCATTCCTTTAGGCGGCAACAAGCCGAGACAAACTGCTATATTAAATAACCACTGCACAGCAAATAGCGAACCGATGCCAAAGCATATATTGGCCGCAAAATAACGTTGTACCGCTTCGGCGCGCAGACCAATCTGAAACGCACGAATCACAAATAGACCACATAAAAACACAAGCCCTAAGATCCCGATTAAACCCAACTCTTCTGCATAAATTGAGAAAATAAAATCTGAGTGCGCGAATGGCAATTTCCCATGCTTAAAAAGACTATCTCCCAGTCCTTGACCAAAAAATCCTCCTCTTGCGATTGCAGATAATGAACGCGTTCTCTGATAACCGGAGTCTCCACTATCAGATAAAGGATCTCGTATACCATCCAAAAAGGAAGCCACACGTTCCATACGATAAGGCTCGAACCAGATCGCTATCACCAAAAACAGCATCATCAACACAAATAGCAGCGCTAACCAGCGCGCCTTAATACCTGCCATGAAAGTCATTGCAATCACAACTGTCATCATCACTACCGCGTTACCAAAGTCAGGCTGCAAAAGCGATAAGCCCACTATCACTACGCACCAAAACAGCAGCCCTAATAATCGTGTAAAGCTCTCTTGGATCGAAATTCGATACTTCTCTAAATAAGCTGCCACGTAAATAATTAAACCAATCTTTACAAACTCTACAACCTGTATACTGAATCCACCGAAGTTAATCCAACGCCTAGCACCACGAATCACATCGCCTACCACCAGCACAGCTATCATTAACACCACTATCGAGAAGAAAATAAACACTCTAGCATCACGCCATCTATAGTACGGCACGTTAAAAGCCAGCCAAGCTCCCAACAGTCCAGCAAACATGGCAACACCTTGCTTATTGACATAATAAAATGGTGAACTAGCTACGCCTGTAGAGGCACTTGCCATAATGACGAAACCTAGAATAATCAGTATTGTAGTCAGTATGAGAACGACAGAATCTGCCCCTGTATGTTTTTGCTGCAATTTATTCATTACTTTACGCCCTCATCACTCAAACATGAATGTTTAGCCATCTCTGTAAACACACGCCCACGCTCTTCAAAATTTGCGAACTGATCAAAACTCGAACATGCGGGTGAAAACAACACAATCTCTCCCCTCCGAACCAACCGCCTAGCTTCTTTGACTACATCATCTAGTCTGTCAGAAACATATACAGATACTTCAAGCACTTGTTGTCTTAACAGACACTCTATTTCTTTCGCTGATTCGCCAAATAAATAGATTGCCGCACAATGCTGCAACACAGACTCCTCTATTAGCGGAGAGAAATCTTGGCCTTTGCTCTGACCACCTAAAATTAGATGAACGCCATTATCGAAGCCCGTCACCGCAGCCAACGTTGCACCAACGTTAGTTGCTTTGCTATCGTTAATCCACTTCACGCCATTACATTCTGCTGCTAAAGTCATTCTATGTTCCAGACCACTATAGTCAGCCAAGCCATCCGCTACTGACATAGGATCAACTCCAACCTGCTCTACCAATGCTAGCGCAGCTAATGCATTGGCAACATTGTGTTTGCCCTGCACCACTAAACTATCTGCGCTTAATAATGTTTCGTCATGCCTAAGTAAGTCCCCGCTATCCTCATCATAAAAATAAGTAGCGCTTGAATGTGAGAGGGAGAAATCTACAACAGGCAAGCCACCAGGAGTGAGTAGACAGCTTTCAATGTCATCACGATTGACGACAGCTTTTTCAGCATTCGCAAATATTCTTTGCTTTGCTGCACCATATTGCTGATAGTTCTGATGTCTATCCAGATGATCTGGCGAAAGATTTAGTATCGTCGCAACTCCCAACTCCAGCTCATGCGTAGTATCGAGTTGAAAACTAGATAGCTCCAACACAATATAGTCAGGCACTTTGACCCCTGCTGCTATTATTTCTAACACTGGCGTGCCAATATTTCCAGCCATTACTACCGACTTCCCTGCTTTCTCCAGCAAATGCACTGTCATTTCAGTAACTGTACTTTTGCCATTCGACCCAGTAATACCAATAACTGTTGTATCTAGATTATGACTTCGGATATGTCTAGCAAATAATTCAACATCACCCCAAACAGGCTTATTCTTTACCCAACTCACTTGAGGTTCTACCAACAAATTCATCCCTGGACTGGCAATATAAATATCGATTGGCTGACTTGAAAAAGCAGCCCCGTTTGCACCACTGAACAACTGCACATCTGGAAAATCTTGCTTTAACACATCAAAGTCCGGTGGGTTTTCACGACTGTCATAACCCACAATATGTGCAGCCCCGTGATCCACCAGCCATTGAATAGTAGATCTGCCTGTTTTTCCCAAACCTAGCAGTCCATAGCAGAGCTGTGTATTTAGCTTAAGATCGGACTTCGCGGCGTTCATCTAATCACCTTATCTTCAATGAAGCCAAACCGATTAGTACAAGCACCACGGCTATAATCCAAAACCGGACAATCACCCGTGGCTCTGGCCAGCCTTTAAGCTCATAGTGGTGGTGAATGGGAGCCATTCTAAACACCCGCTTGCCAGTTAATTTAAAACTGACAACTTGCACCATCACCGAAACCGTCTCAAGCACAAAAATACCGCCCATGATAAACAGCACTAATTCTTGCCTAACTATAACCGCGATTACCCCCAGAGTAGCGCCTAATGCCAACGCCCCAACATCGCCCATAAAAACCATGGCAGGATAAGTATTGAACCAAAGAAACCCCAGCCCAGCGCCAGCTATTGCGGCACAGATAACAAACACCTCCCCAACACCCGGCACAAAAGGTAAATCCAAATAACCAGAAAAAACTGCATTACCGGTCACGTAGGCGAATATTCCCAATCCTCCGGCGACCAATACTGTTGGCATAATCGCCAAACCATCCAACCCATCGGTTAAATTCACCGCATTACTTGTACCAACAAT
>CAKMZF010000076.1:7365-13118 GCA_929200405.1 uncultured Gammaproteobacteria bacterium
ACCCAGACATAAGCATTTCTCAAATCCGCCCACAACAAAGCCGAAAGCGCAATACCCACAATGATTAGAGCGCCGCCCATAGTCGGCGTACCTGCCTTACTAAAATGACTTTCAGGACCATCGTCACGAACAAACTGTCCAACCTTTAACTGCTTCAACCTTTCGATCATATGAGGACCAACCAATAAGGTGACTGCTAACGCAGTTAATATGCCCATCACTGCACGGAAGGTCAGATATTGAAAGACGTTAAATCCACCATAAAGATTATCCGCAAGCCACTCTCCTACTAAAACTAGCATTAATTTTTTTTCCTAAAATCTTTTATTATTTTTTCTATTACACTTTCCATAGCAGATGAGCGACTACCCTTAACCAACACCCAAGGCTTTGCACTACCCTCTTCTGCTGATTGCTGCTTAATGTCTCCGCTTAGCACTTCAGCCAATGCATCATGAGTTTTATATAAGCAAGACTCGTCTGCTCCAAAGCCCTCAACTACTGGTCTTGCAGCTTCGTCAAACACAAACAACCTTGAGAATCCCAATGTTTTCGCTGTCTGCCCAATCTCAAAATGCAGCTCATCACTGGATTCACCCAACTCACCCATTGCACCCAACACCAACCAACGCTCTGCATCTGCAGGCATGCTTTTCATACCAGCAATCACAGATGCTGGATTAGCGTTGTAGGTATCATCAATTACATAAGCCTGTTTAATCTCTCCCACAGGCTGGTAACGCCCACCTACTTGTTCAAAATTTGCAGCTATCTCAACAGACACCTTAAATTCCAGACCTGCTGCGATAGCCGCAGCAACTGCAGCAGCTAAGTTGAGCGCATTGTGGTTTCCATCAAATACCGTAGTAACGGTTTTCTCTTCACCTTGATATCTAACCGTCAAAGCCCTATCAGCAAACTCAATAACCCTAACCTCGGCTAACGAACTAAAACCAAAAGTGATTACTTTCTTACCTTTGGCCAACTCTAACCAAACAGCTAAATAATCATCATCTGCATTCAAAATAGCGGTGCCATCTTTTTTCAGCCCCGTTATTAACTCACCTTTCGCCTTAGCAACCCCTGCCAAACTGCCAAAACCTTCTAAATGAGCAGGCCCTGCATTAGTAATAACCGCAATATGTGGCTCTGACAATATAGAGAGATATTCAATTTCTTGATGATGGTTTGCACCATGCTCTAAAATAGCGAACTCAGTCTGTTCGGTGAGCTTTGAGAGCATCAAAGGTACCCCTAGATGGTTATTCAGATTGCCTTCGGTAATTAATATTTTTCCAATTTCATACTGCGCGTTAAATATAGCACCAAGCATCTGCTTTACTGTTGTCTTGCCATTACTGCCGGTTACCGCAATAACGCTTGGCTGACAAATCTCACGCCATGCTCTTGCCACTAACCCCATAGCAATAATGACGTCTTCCACCAGCAGTTGTGGGATATCAACATCCACAAACCGCTCAACTAGTGCAGCAGATGCCCCTTTATCTGCTGCCATTTGTATATATTGATGACCATCGACTTTTTCCCCGGGCAGTGCGACGAATAAATCGCCTGATTGCAAGGTGCGAGTATCTATACTCAACCCTGTTGTCAGAAAATCACCTGCCGCTCGAATAGAGACGGCAGGTAAATACTGCCTTAACTGACGTAAAGTCAATGTCATCACCTCCAGAACTCCTTCAAGGCGCTTTGCGCTTTGTCGTAGTCTGAAAAGGGATAACGCTGTCCATTGATCTCTTGATAAGTCTCATGTCCTTTCCCTGCAATCAAAATAACATCTGCTTTTGATGCTTCTTTAATGGAATGAACAATCGCCTCTTCACGATCAACCATTTGCAAATGCTGCTCAGGCTTCTCAAAACCTTGTTGCGCATCTACCAAAATCTGTTCTGGGTTTTCACTTCTTGGGTTATCTGAAGTCAGTATCACGACATCAGCATTCTTTTCAGCGGCGCTCGCCATTTCAGAACGCTTACCTTTATCTCGATCGCCACCACAACCAAACACCACTGACAATGCGCCTGCTCTTTTCTCAGCAACTGGCCGCAAAGCCAGCAATGCATTTTCAATGGCTTGCGCTGTATGGCTATAGTCAATCACCACCAAAGGACCTAACTGAGAATGCTCTACCATCTCCATACGTCCAGCTATTGGCTTAATTGCCTGTATACCCGCCTTTATCATTGTCAGATCAAAATTGAGTGCTCGCATAAGTTGAAATACTGTCGCCACATTTTGCGACTGAAACTCTCCAACCAATGGCAAGCTAAATTCAACAATCTCCTGCTCAATTGAAAAATTTATATTTAATCGATCAGTAAACTCAGCATAACTAACTTCAATATCATTGCTGGAAATACTTTTAGAAAAAACAGCTTCAACATCCGCTTGGAAGACACCCCAAACCAAATCTCTAGAAAGCAACTCAAGCGCTTCTCTACCGACATCCTGAGATAAATTTAATACTACTGCTTTCGGCTTCATCTCAGTCAACAAACTAAATTTTGCTTGTTTGTAAGCCGCTATCGTCTTGTGATAATCCAAATGATCACGACCGAGATTAGTCAGCGCTACCGCTACAAACCTTAACCCACGCACTCTTCCTTGCGCCAAAGCGTGACTAGACACCTCCATTACCGCAAAGCTACAACCCTTTTCCGCACACTGATGCAACCACCGCGTAACAGCCACTCTTGAGGGGGTCGTTAATCTTGCCATCTCAGGATGTTTTATCGTGCCAATAGTGATAGTGCCACTCAAACCACAATCACCCTCAACCGTTGCAATCGCCTGAGCTAGCATTTGTGCCACGGAAGTTTTACCATCAGTGCCTGTAATCCCTATCAAGTTAATTTTACTGCTTTGAGGGTACAATGCTGTTAGCAATGCAGACTTTACCGCCTCAATATCTGTGACCACAATTTGTGGTAAATCGGTTTCCACTCTATGATCTGTGACAATTGCGACGGCACCTTTCTGCTTAGCCTGTTCCACAAATAACTCTCCGGACACAGAAGCACCGGATTGAATTAAAAACAAATCACCCGCAGCAACTTCACGCGAATCATCCGATAAGCCACTGACACACAACTCATCAGAGGCGTTTCCATATATCTCATGCTCGAATGCAGTGCAAAGTGATTGGATAGCATGTCGCATAATTACTGCGCACCCTCTGCTCTATTAGCTACCAACATTGCTTCAACTTTAGTTGGCCTTAAACTTACTAATCTCACAATATCTTTCATCATGTCACCAAAAATAGGCGCTGAGACTAAACTGCCATAGCGAATTCGATCACCCCTAGCATCTGTAGCCCTAGGGTCATCTATCATCACTACCGCAAGTAATTCAGGGTCTTCTGCAGGAAGCATACCCACAAACAAAGATCGATATTTGTTCTCTTGATATTGCCCATTCTTAGCAACATGCACGGTTCCAGTCTTTCCCGCCACATCAAAGCCAGGCACTCTTGCAGCGCTTGCCCCCGCCCCCTTTCTTTCAATCACCTCAGTCATCATTTTTCGAACAGATTTCGCTGTGCTTTCACTGATCAGTTGAACTTTAGAGATAGGCTCATCCCTTTTAATCATTGTTGGTTCAACCACAAAACCATCATTAGCGAGAACCGTATAGGCTTTTAGCAACTGCGTAAGCGTTACTTGGAAGCCATAGCCATAACTGTGCGTGTATAGTCCTGATTCACGCCATTTTTTGGCTGAACGAAGAATCCCAGAACTTTCACCCGGATACGACAAACCAGTTTTGTGGCCAAAACCTAAATGCTCATACCACTTGTGCATAGCTTTAGCGCCCAGCAACTTTGCTATATTACTAGCCCCCACATTACTTGAATGAACCAACACCTCCTGAGGAGTAATCGCCCCATAACCACCAGGGCGTAAATCTTTGATGGTAAATCCACTAACTTTAAGCTTACCATTACCCGTATCTATTTTCGTATCCGCATTGATAACACCTGTTTCCATTCCCAAAGCAACCGTAAGCGGCTTAACCGTAGAGCCCGGCTCAATTGGCGTAAGCAAGGTAAAGTTTTTCTGACGCTTTAACTCATTGTCGGTAATATTATTAGGATTGATTGTCGGCAAATTCACCATCGCCAGTATTTCACCGGTCTGCGGCTTCATCACGATGACACTACCAGCCGCGGCTTTATTTTTACGCACACCTCTGAGTAACGCCTTATAAGCATAATACTGAATACGCCTATCAATAGAGAGCTGAATATCAGTACCATCTTGACGCTCTTCTAACACCTCAAGAGCCTCAAGCGATTCGCCATTTCTTGCTCGAATCATTTTCACTCGCCGAGGAATACCTGCAAGTGTCGGTTCATACAATTTCTCTAGTCCCTCAACCCCTTTCTCTTGAACTATCTTGCCGTTATTTACATTTTTTTGGGTATAACCAATCAAGCCACCAATCACCTGCGCATCTGGATACTGACGCTGATAACTGGGATTCAAAATCAGGGTATTTTGTGGCAACAATCCCTGAACTTCACGAGCCTGACCTGGGCTTGCTTCCTTAGAGATCACCATATATTGACGGCCTTTCTCATATAGCGAGGCAAACTTCGCTATCAAATCAGCTTGATTCAACCCGAAAACATTTGCCAAACCGATAAGTTTTTTATTAACCTCACGGCTGACTACTTTATCGCTCACACCCGTTTCTAAGCCACGCTTAACTTGTAAATTGAGCTGCTTAGGATCGATCGCCACCTTATATAAAGGAGAGCTTGCAGCTAACGGAGAACCATTTCTGTCTAAAAACATCCCCCTACGCGCAGGCACCAATTCCTCACGCATAAACTCTTTCTCAACAAAGTTTTCTTCAAAATATTCTTTATCCATTAGCTGTATATAGCCGGAACGCACCACGATAATAGCGGCCGCCAGACCAAACAAAAGCAGTAACAGTGATGCTCTCGCAGTACTTGGCATCGCTCTACTCATCTTCGCCATTCTCTATATAAGTTGCAAATGATGGCTCGTAACCCACCATTCCAAGACTCCCCTCAGCCGCTTTTACTAAGTTCTCTTTAGATGCCATTGCATTCAACTCTATTAGCAATTCCTGCTTTCGCATTTCCAAAGTGCCCGCCTGCTCGTGCGCAGACTTCAACTCATGTTGCAATTTTTTATTTTGCTGTTCAATCAACATCAAATAACTACCCAGCAAAAACGTCACTGCCGAGAGCATCAACAATGAATACCACCCCACTCTACTCATGTTCTCACTCCCACTCGCATAATCGCACTTCTTGATCTTGGATTTACCGACACCTCCTCTAGCGACGGCTTAATAGGCTTACCAACTGGCGTGAATGGCAACTCTGCCCTGTCCATTTCCAACGGAATACCCGGTAATAACTCTTTTTTCGGGGGGTGAAAAAAATGCTTAACAATCCGATCCTCTAAAGAATGGAAGCTAATAACAACCAACCGCCCGCCAGGCTTAATCATCTCAATCGCTGCCGCCAGACCTTGCTCTAACTCTTCTAATTCTTTATTGACATAAATTCGTAACGCTTGAAAACATCTAGTCGCTGGATGCTGAGACTTCTCCCTCCAACCCAATGTCGCCGCAATCAAATCTGCCAATTCTTTTGTTGTAGTAAGCGCCCGCTCAACACGTCGCTCAACAATAGCTCTTGCAATTTTGCGTGAACGCTTCTCATCGCCATACTTAAAAAAAATATTAGCCAA
>CAKMZF010000077.1 GCA_929200405.1 uncultured Gammaproteobacteria bacterium
AGAATGTTGCCTTGACCCCCTTTCGTTTCAAAATATTAAGTAATCTAGGAGTATTAGTGACATGCGGGCCATCATCAAAAGTAAGTGCCACTAGTTTTTTATTGGTAAAAACACGCTCATACACTCCTGATTGCGGCAGCATTTCTGGAGGGACTGATTGAATAACAGGAGTGGCAGACGCACTGATATAACTTCCTTGAAAAGGTTGTTCTACAGGAAGCTGCTCTATGAACATTTGTCCATCCAAGCTCTCGATAAATTTATGTGACGCCAAACCATTCGTTGTTGAAGCGATTCGCCGCAACTGTTTTAATGCCCTATCTATCTCGGTGGTTGTAGTGCGCTTTGTCTGAGATGTTTTTTTTGTGCTATAACCATCGATTTTTTCACCTTGATTTGTTGCGCAACCTTGCATCAAACAAAAAAGAAAAAAAACAGCAAAAAGTCGATTTATTTTTATCATTAAAAATTTAATTTCCTAAAAAATGAAGACAATCCAATTGCCTCAATGCATACTCTGCACAGTCTACTATAATTCTATAACTTTTATGCCAATTGTACCTGAATTTGCGGCCTTAGGCGCAGCTTTATGCTGGTCTTTAAGCTCTTTGCTATCCATGACGCCAACCCAAAAGCTTGGCTCAATCACCTTTGTTCGCATTCGCATGACAGCTGTGGTTATTATTCTGCTGGTTTATCTGAGATTATTCGGAAATCTAGAGCAAGCGTTTTCCAGCATGCTTTTGGCTGATATTTTAATACTAATGCTCTCTGGCGTTATTGGGATTTTTATCGGTGATGTATTACTATTTTTAACAATGGACCGCTTAGGCCCACGCAGGACTTCAACACTGTTTGCCACCAATGCCCCAATGCAAGTGCTTCTAGGATTTCTTTTTCTAGGCGAGGTATTATCAACAAAACAATATATCGGCAGTTTTCTAATTATTCTAGGGACTTATCTAGCAATCGTCTATGGCAAGCGTCGATCTCAAGTACATTCTTGGGAGAATGTCTCTGGTCTACTAGTCATAGGGGTACTACTAGGTTTGGGAGCGGCATTAGGACAAGCCGCTGGTGCATTACTCACCAAACCCATTATGGCGCAAGGGGCATCACCCATTGCAGCAACTATTATCAGGGTTAGTGCAGCTGTTTTTTTACTTTGGCTAGGTTTTTTCTCCAAAGTCCCTTCCTTTTCGGCCAAAGCTTCCCTTACCCCTAGACTGTTGATGCAATCGATCATCTCTGGATTTATTGGTATGGCTTTGGGCATGAGTTTACTCTTATATGCACTCAAATATGGAGACCTAGGCACTACGGCAATACTCTCCTCAATCAGCCCAGTGTTATTACTACCAATGCTCTGGATCAAAACTCGTGAAGTACCTGCCATAGGCGCATGGCTGGGTGCCATTATGGTTGTTATTGGCCTTATATTCATTACATAAATGATCTATTTTGTCGCTCCTCCGTAACTCCGTGAGTAAAAAATCACTCAAAAAAATACAGAACTGAGATTCTCTAAAAAAGTCAACCATAGCCAATATTAAACAAATCGTTATAATTGCACCTATTCTAGATTTCATAACACAGGAATATCACGACCTATGAACGACACAAACAGCTCTACCAACTCAGTCACCCTTGTCGGAAACCGAATGACTGAATCTGTCGATGATTACGTTGCTGAATTTACCGCAAGTATTACTTTTGATAAGCGCATGGCCGACCAAGATATTAATGGCTCTCTAGCGCATGCACAAATGCTGCACAATCAAAAATTGTTGGCCGATGATGATTATCAAGCAATAAAAGATGGGTTAGAAGAAATTCGTAATGAAATACGAGAAGGCAAATTTCAATGGTCTGTTGCCCTTGAAGATGTGCATATGAATATAGAACATGCCTTAACCCAAAAAATTGGCCTTGCAGGAAAGCGCCTACACACAGGTAGATCTCGAAACGATCAAGTAGCAACAGACATTAAGCTATATCTACGTGATGAAATTGACCACATCATTTCCGAGATACTGCGCCTACAAACTGGCATCATAGCGCTTGCAGAAAACCATACCGAAACCATCATGCCCGGCTTCACTCACCTACAAACAGCACAACCCGTCAGCTTTGCGCATCATATGATGGCTTATTTTGAAATGTTCTCTAGAGACAAAGCCAGATTCCTTGATTGCAAAAGTCGCTTAAACGAATGTCCACTTGGTGCTGCGGCTTTAGCAGGCACACCGTTTCCACTAGACCGGCATTTAACAGCAGAGCTACTCGGCTTTGACAAGCCAACCGAGAACTCTTTAGACAGCGTTTCAGACAGAGACTTCGCCATAGAATTTTGCAGTGCCACAAGCATAATGATGATGCACATGTCTCGCCTTGCCGAGGAAATGGTGCTCTGGACCTCAATACAGTTTAATTTTGTTAGCCTACCAGATAAATTTTGCACTGGTTCTAGCATAATGCCGCAAAAGAAAAATCCTGACGTTCCTGAACTAATTCGCGGTAAAACTGGCCGGGTCTATGGCCATCTAATGAGCCTGCTAACCCTGATGAAAAGCCAGCCATTGGCCTATAACAAAGACAATCAAGAAGACAAAGAACCTCTCTTTGATACCGCAGACACCGCCAAGGGCTGTTTACGCGCATTCGCCGATATGGTGCCTCATATGGAGCCAAATGTTAATGTGATGTTACGCGCTTCTATGGAAGGCTATGCCACCGCCACTGATTTTGCCGATTATTTAGTCGGCAAAGGCTTACCGTTTAGAGATGCCTACAAAGTCGTAGGTACTGCTGTCAGTATGGCAGTGTCTAACAAGCAAGGATTAGCAGAGCTATCAATGGATGTATTGCAGTCACTACATGAGAGCATTGGCCCAGAAATCTATCAAGTGCTCACCCAAGACGCCTCACTCTCTGCCAGACGAGTTTACGGTGGCACAGCACCTGAAACAGTCGCAGAAGCGATTCAAAGGGCCAAAGCAAAGATGTAAAGCTATAAGCCTTTTAACGTGATTGACCCTCCACTACGCGGGTTAATCACGAAATTTAACACTCTAAAAACCTACTTTAAATTGCTAAATACTCATTTCTGAGTGCTTCGTTATCTAATACTTCTTTGGCAGTACCGTCATAGACAACTTCTCCCGTATCTAAAATTAGCGCTCTGTCAGAGAGTTTAAGCGCAGCAACGGCGTTTTGCTCAACAATGATTGTGGTCATCCCTAAGTTTTTAATTTCTAGCAACGTACGCTCTATTTCTTGAACAATCACTGGCGCTAAACCCTCATATGGTTCATCGAGCAATAGCAGTTTAATATCTCGTGCTAAGGCTCTGCCGATAGCCAGCATCTGCTGCTCACCACCAGAGAGCGTAACGCCTTCTTGCTTGCGACGCTCTCCTAGCCTTGGGAAAAGCTCGAAGATTCGATTGATTGACCAGCCCTTAGGCTCTTCAATCTGTGCTAGTTCAATATTTTCTTGCACGGTTAAACCGGGGATAATGCATCTATCCTCAGGCACTAACCCTACCCCACATCTAGCAGCTTGATGCGACTTCATATCATGTAATGGTTGATGATCTAACCAGATTTCACCAGTAGTCATCTGGGGATCTGACATTCTGGCAATAGTGCGAAGTGTTGAGGTCTTCCCTGCCCCATTTCGGCCAAGCAATGCGAGTATCTCACCTTCATGGACGTTAAAACTCACGCCTTGAACAATGTAACTCTCGCCGTAAAAAGCATGGACGTCATGCACCTGAAAATAAGCTGGCGCGTGACTGGCATAGTTCTTTCCAGCTTCCGAAGCAGATTGATGATTCATGGCTGTGCCTCTCCTAAATAAGCTTCTTTGACTTTTGGATTTCCTTTAATATTTTCCGGTGAATCTTCTGCAATCACCGTTCCCTGTGCCAGTACTGATATCTTGTTGGCTAACGAAAATACTACGTGCATATCGTGCTCAATAATAACTTTGGTAATCTTACGACTACTACCAATTTCTTGCAGCAGTTCAATAGTATTGTTGGTGTCAGCACGCGACATACCAGCTGTTGGTTCATCAAGCAACAATAGCTTTGGGTCTTGTGCCAGACACATCGCCATTTCAAGTCTACGCTTATCTCCGCGAGACATTGATGAAGAGTTCATGTTGCGCTTTTCTAAAAGCCCCACATCTTCTAGCATTTCTTCTGCATGGTTGCGGATATCATTTTGTGATTTTAGGGCAGCGATGGCATTTAATTTAAAAGCACCATCTCTTTTTGACAAGCAGGAAATCATTACGTTTTCAAAAACAGTGAGATCAGAGAATATTTCTGGCGTTTGAAACACTCTTGAAACACCTGTTTGATTGATTTCATGTGGTTTTAACCCCAGTAATGAGGTTCCATCAAATGTAACGGAACCAGTATCTGGCATTAGTTTACCGACAAAGCAGTTTAATAGTGTAGATTTACCTGCACCGTTTGGACCTATGATAGCGTGAACCGAACCCTCTTCTACTTGCAGGTTTACATCGTTTAATGCTTGCAACCCACCAAAGCGTTTACCGACATTTTTTACAGTTAATAGTGACATGCCGCTCTCCTTAATCTTTGTGGACTGTGCTGATGACAGTAGAGTTGGCTTTGGACTCTGGCGCAGCCCCCGTCTTTCTGGCAATCCATTGACCAATACGCGTAGCGCCTTCTACAAGCCCTCCTGGCAAGAAAATAACCACTAGCATGAATAATATGCCTAGTGTTAAGTGCCAGCCTTTACCGACAAATGGATGCACGATCGTCACAAAAAAGTCCGCCATACTATCCGGCATAAAGGAGAACCAACCATCTAAAACGGTGTCGTTGATTTTAGAGAAAATATTTTCAAAATACTTAATGAACCCTGAACCAAGCACTGGGCCAATTAGGGTGCCAGCACCACCAAGTATTGTCATTAACACGACTTCACCTGACGCTGTCCATTGCATACGCTCTGCCCCTGCAAGTGGGTCAGTACAAGCGAGTAATCCGCCAGCCAAGCCAGCATACATTCCAGAGATAACAAAGACCGCCAGTGTATAAGGCTTGGTGTTTACCCCTGTGTAGTTTAAGCGTGTTTGGTTAGTTCTAATCGCTCTGAGCATTAACCCAAACGGCGAGTTAAAAATTCTCAAGCTAATGTAAAATGCCAGAATCAGAATAAGTGCACAAACATAGAATCCGACATTAAATTGCAAGGTCATGCCAAATAACTCTGTTTTGGCCGTGGCATTCATCGCCGCACCAAAGAAGTTAGTCGATGGCAGCGAACCGCTGGTATTTACCGGATCTAAAATGCGTGCGTCATGCAACGATAATTGTAAGCCTGTTTCCCCATTGGTAATTGGCGTGAGCACAGAATACGCTAAGTTATAAGCCATCTGCGCAAAAGCTAAAGTAAGAATGGAGAAATAGATACCTGAACGTCTCAGAGCCACATAGCCGATGACCAAAGCCGCCAGCCCTGATAGTAAAACAGCTAAAAAGATTGCCGGAACTATATTCATAGTCAACAGTTTAAACATCCACACTGCTGAGTAAGAGCCTATCCCTAGGAATGCAGCATGCCCAAATGACAGGTAGCCAGTTAACCCAAACAACAGGTTAAAGCCCACTGCAAATATACCGTATATAGCAAACCGCTGTAGTAAGTCTGGATAGCCTGCACCAAATGGTGCCATGATTAACGGACCCGCTAGTACCATGATAGAAAACAGAACCATGATTGCGGTATTATTATTTTTGATTTTCTCAAACATGATTACTCCTCCATAACCCCTTTTCTACCCATCAAGCCACGCGGGCGAATCAGTAAAATAACAACAGCTACCAGATAGATAATCACCTGATCTATACCGGGTACTATTTCTTTTATCCAATTCATTGCCGAAAAACTTTGCAATATCCCTAGCAAAAATCCCGCCAACACTGCGCCACCTAGACTGCCCATACCACCGACAACCACCACAACAAAGCAAAGCACTAAATAGTCCATACCCATATGATAGTTCGGGGACAATACTGGGGTATACATCACACCTGCCGCCCCCGTTACAGCAGCAGCTAAACCAAACATAAAGGTAAATCGTTTATCAATATCAATACCTAATAAACCTACGGTCTCTCGATCTGTCATGCCTGCACGGACAACCATACCAAAGGTAGTGAATTGTAAGAATATAAACACCCCTGCAATCACTGCCATTGAGAAGAAGAAATAGACCAATCGCCAGATTGGATAAACCACCAAATTTTCGGCCATTCCGAACCAAACACCAATGTCGGTAGAGCCAATAAACGCCTCTGGGGCCGGTTGAGGGATAGGGTTTGCCCCGTAAAATGCTTTCACAATCTCTTGCAGCACAATGGCCAAACCAAAAGTCACCAAAATTTGATCAGCATGGGTGCGCTTATAGAAATGTCTTATCAGCCCTCTTTCCATGACATAACCAAAGATCATCATAAACGGGATAACAACCGCAAGTGATACAAATACTGAGTTATCCACCAGCACTGCACCAGAGCTGCCAAACCACTCTTCTATATAATGGACCTTAACTTCAGTGGGCGTTCCCCAAGCCGTTAGCTTGGTTTCATCCAAGGTGATCTTTTCAAACGACAGCAGCTTCTGCACGCTAACCGCGCAAAAAGCTCCTATCATAAACAAAGCGCCATGGGCGAAATTCACCACACCCAAAGTGCCGAAAATTATGGTTAATCCTAGTGCGATCAGTGCATAAGCGCTGCCCTTATCTAGACCATTGAGAAACTGTAAAAATATAGCGTCCATCACATGACTCGCAATTCAAATAAAGCTGAAATAATGGCTTGAAAAGCCTATAAGATGTAGTTAACGATCTACAATCTGATTTTGAATGGGAGCTCTACCCGCTCTGCAACTTGCTCAACCTAATGGCTTAAGTTGAGCAAGTAAATCGACAGAATTAACCAGCGTTACACTGACCTAACTCGCCGCCAGCAAAGAACTCATTGTCCACAGCGTACTCAACTTGTGCTCTAGGGGTAACTTCTACCACTTCTAGCAAGTCAAACTCTGAACTTGGGTTCTCTTTACCACGTACAACCAATACATCTTTAAAGCACTGGTGATCTTCTGCACGGTACTCAGTTGGGCCATTACCCATACCGTCAAACTTGTGACCTTCAAGCGCTTCTGCCACACCACAAGGATTAAAGGTACCTGCACGCTGACAAGCATCTGCATAAAGTAATGTTTGCACATAGCAAGTGTGTGCTGCCTGCGAGGGTGGGAAGCCGTACTCTTGACCAAATGACTTAACAAAGGCTTTTGAACCCTCATCTTGCAATGACCAATGCCAGTTGGTTGAACCGTAAATACCTTTTACGTTTGCACCAGCACCCTGTGCCATTAAGCGACTATATAGTGGTACGATAATCTCGAACTTCTTACCGTTGATCATCTTGTCACGCAGACCAAACTGAACCGCATTGGTCAACGAGTTGATCATGTTTCCGCCATAATGATTCAGTACCAACACATCCGCACCTGAGTTTAATACGGGCGCAATGTACTCAGAGAAGTCTGTAGCAGCCAAAGGTGTCTTCACTGCATTGACAGTATTCCAACCCAAGTCTTCGGTAAACTTCTTGATTGATGCTTCCTGTGTGTAGCCCCAAGTATAATCAGCAGTTAAGTGATAAGCGTTACGTTCTTTACCATAATTCTTCTCAAGTACTGGTGCTAATGCGGCACCTGACATATAAGCGTTAAAGAAATGACGGAAACCGTTCGCTTTCTTATCTTTACCAGTGGTGTCATTTGAGTGTGTCAAACCTGCCATGAAGATTACGCCAGCTTCCTGACATAGCCCCTGCACAGCAATCGCAACACCAGATGATGAGCCACCTGAAACCATTACTACACCGTCTTTCTCAATCATCGACTTTGCCGAAGCGCGCGCCGCATCTGATTTAGTCTGGGTATCACCGGTAACAAACTCTACTTTCTTGCCATTAATACCATTCCCTTTTAGTGAGATTGGCTTCATGGTTGGAAGCATGCCGTTGTCTTTACCAGTGCCATTAATATGCTGAACCGCTAATTTAAAAGCACGTAACTCATCAGCACCCTCATCTGCATAAGGACCAGATTGTGGTACGTTAAAACCAAGTTTTACGGTAGCCGCATCGCCTGGATCATTAGTATAAGCATTTGCACTGCTACTAATAATAAACGGTGCACTGACAAGTGATGCTCCAACAACACCCGCTTTAGCCCCTGTTTTTAAAACGTCACGACGTGAAATGTCGCTAGTGAATATGTTTTTATCTGACATGAAATCTCCTAATATTGTATAAGGTGGTTGACCATCCTGATCTCTGCAAACCTTCAGACTCAACTGCTATTGAATCTATTTAGAATTCCTGCAAACTCCCAAATACTATAAAATCTACAGCTTTTTTCACAATTAGACCTGAGTCCTATTGACACAGGGATATTTATCAGGTAACACCTATTGACAGCATTGTTGTGAGATTGCTTAGCCATATTTTTCCTAACGCTATCACTATCCATAAGTAGAATTGGCAGAGTTAAAACACTGAGCTATGCTAATGGATAAATCATCACAACCTGCTTAAGGTAGCCATTTGACGTTTTTATCCCTAGAATTTATTGTCCTGATTGGCATTCTCTACATTTCGTTATTGTTTTATATCGCTTATAAAGGCGACCAAACCACGGCGAGTATCACTACTACGCACAGCAGTGACTATATTTATAGTCTGTCGCTAGCGGTGTATTGCTCTTCATGGACATTCTTCGGCGCGGTCGGTTCAGCGGTAAACAATGGTTGGAGCTTCTTTGCAATATACCTTGGGCCAATCTTATTATTTTTATTTGGTCACCGGCTGATCAAGCGCATCATCAGCATTAGTAAGCAATACAAAATCACCTCCATTGCGGACTTCCTCTCATCTCGTTATGGCAAAAGTCGTCGTATCGCAATCGCGGTCAGCATCATCGCTACTATTGGCGCACTACCCTATATCTCATTGCAGCTAGAAGCTATCAATTTGGCCTTTTCCACTATCAGCCAAGACAATTCCACCACTTCGGCACTGACTTCTGCCGTTGACCCTGCCAATACAGCCAATTACTTCACTAACAATACTGTTTTTGACAGTGCGTTAACCACTGCTATTGTCTTAGCCATATTCAGCATATTGTTTGGCACCCGACACTTAGACACAACCGAGCATCATCGGGGCATGATATACGCCATTGCCTTCGAGTCCTTAATCAAACTACTAGCGATTTTGCTGGTTGGCTTTTTTGCCATAAAACTTCTGGTTGATTTCTTTAACAATGGAAATTTCTCTACAGATGCCCTGCATATCAGCGCGATCAACAAACCAATCGATGACCCCTCGGGTTTCTGGATAGAATTTGTAACCCGTACATTTTTAAGCATAACTGCTATTCTATTGCTCCCAAGGCAATTTCAAGTCATGGCTGTAGAAGCCGAGAGTCATCAGCAAATGGACACTGCACGGTGGTTATTTCCTATATACCTTCTATTAATTAGCCTGCTAGTGATACCTATCGCCATTGCTGGCAGCCAGATACTCGGTGCAAATACCAACCCCGATTTATTCGTGCTCTCGCTACCGTTATCGCAACAGCAAAATTGGCTAGCAATCATCGCTTATATCGGCGGCCTTTCAGCGGCAACCGGTATGGTTATAGTAGCGACAATCAGTCTAAGTACCATGCTCTGTAATGACATAGTGATGCCTTTTTTGTTCCGTTTACGGCCGACCACGCTCATCAATAGTGCCAAACTGCCCAAAATTATCCTAGCCATTCGACGTATTACTATTATTCTACTCTTGCTAGGCTCCTATGGCTTTTTACAACTATATAACAGCACCAATAGCAGTCTCGCCAATATGGGTTTGCTATCCTTTGCTGCCATCGCTCAACTCTCCCCAGCCCTATTTGCAGGACTATTTTGGCAGCAAGCCAATCAACGTGGCGCCTTTATAGGATTACTCCTTGGGTTTATCACTTGGACATACTGCCTGCTACTACCAAACTTCATAGCCACGCCTGTGTTAGATAGCATGTTTGTAAACCTAACATGGTTGCATCCACAGCATTTATTCAATTTCCACGGTGTTTCGTCATTGACCCACGGCGTTATCTGGAGCATATTATTTAACATTCTGGGACTTATCGTTGGCTCACTATCCTACAAGCCAAATACCCTAGACCGTATTCAAGCCAGTGTATTTCGCCATGCTCAATATGAGTCTACACTGGCAAAAAATGCCATTGAACAAAAAGTATCCAACGTTAAAGATGCCAAACACATCTGCAACAACATACTCGGCGTTGCGCGCACAGCACAACTATTTTCTCAGCTAGAAAACCAGCATGACACACAACTCACAGATCACCACCCCATCAACCAACATATAATTGAAGAAATAGAGCGCGCTATCGCTGCGGTTATCGGTGCCTCATCCGCCAGACACATTATCGTTACCCAATTACTCAGCGACTCTGTCTCCGCAGAAGACCTATTCGTAATGATGGACAAAAACACCCAAGCCCTGCAATTTAGTCAAGAACTGCTACAAGCAAGTTTTGATAACATTAATCAAGGCATAAGTGTTGTCGATAACCAACTGAAACTGGTTGCTTGGAACAGCCAATATCAAAAAATGTTTAATTATTCAGATGACTTGCTAAAAGTCGGCATGCCAGTTGAGCAATTACTACAACACACCCTAAAACTGACTAATGACACGCCGCAAGAACACGAAAACATTATCAAGAAACGCCTCAAAAACCTACAAAGCAACACAACTTACCGCTCAGAGTCTGCACTCAATGACGGGCGTTACATTCAAAGCACTGGCAACCCTATCCCCGGCGTTGGTTTCATTACCAGCTTTACCGACATAACCGAACAAAAAAATGCCGAAATCGCCCTTAGAGCCAGCGAGCAACAGATAAGACTCTATGCTGACAACCTACCGCTCATGCTATGCTATGTAGATACAGATTTGCGAGTCAAATTCTCCAATCAAGCCTATAACCGCTTTCTGCAAAAAACCGCAGATGAAATCCAAAATCAACACATCACCGATGTGATGGGCGATAGACTATTAGGTGAAAGGCTGCATTTTATCAATCGCGCCTTGGCAGGAGAAAAAATCCAATTTCGCACAGGCATTAAAGATCAAACAGGGGAAACCACCCATTATCAAATAAACTATATACCCGATAGAACCAATAAAAACACCACAGAACAAACCACAAATATCCCCATCAATGGCTATTTTGCTATCTATCAAGATATAACCGAAACCGTAAAAGCAACAGAACTACTACGCCGAATCAATGAAAAACTCGAAGAACGGGTAGCGGCCAGAACCCAAGAACTAGAAGGGCTCAACCGACAACTTCAAGAAGAAAATGAAACCACCAGAAAACTCTCTGCGGAAATAGAAGCCGTTACCCGCAGCAAAACCAGATTCTTAGCCGCAGCATCACATGACCTCCTACAACCAATAAATGCAGCGAGGTTATTTACCAACAGCCTAATTCTCTCCACTGACCAACAACCTGCACCTGAAACCAACCGCATTGACAATGCAGAGATTCTATCCAAAATTGACGGTTCTTTGGTAAATGCC
Source organism: uncultured Gammaproteobacteria bacterium (assembly GCA_929200405.1). GTDB lineage: Bacteria > Pseudomonadota > Gammaproteobacteria > Cardiobacteriales > CAKMZF01 > CAKMZF01. The sequence continues at coordinate 11,726 of CAKMZF010000077.1, forward strand.
GACAAACTCCTGCGTGCCTTACTAGATATCTCCAAATTAGACACCGGAAAACTAGAGCCAGAAATTATTCCCTTTAAAATCCAAACCTTATTTGAAGAACTCAGAACCGATCTCACACCCAGCGCTGAGCTAAAAGGACTAGAACTTATATTTGCACCCTGCAAGCGAGTTATACAATCGGACCGAACACTACTGAGGTCAGTACTGCAAAACCTAATAATCAACGCCATTCGCTACACCCAAAAGGGAAAAGTGCTAGTAGGTTGCCGCTTAGCAACACACACACTTCAAGCAGAAAAAGCAATAGAAATACAAGTCAATGACACCGGCATAGGCATAAATAAGGCAGATCAACAACGCATATTCGTTGAATTTCAACGGCTACAAGACAGTCAAACGCAAAAACATGACCAAGGGCTAGGACTGGGTCTGGCTATAGTACAACGCATATCACAGATATTAGAGCATCCAATCAAGGTAACATCGGTATACGGAAAAGGCAGTAAGTTCAGCGTGACTGTACCACTCTACAGTGGCAAGCTATTTGAAGTCGAAAAAACTAGGCAATGGCAAAGCCAGCAAAACATCGCTGGTCTGCGAATACTCTGCCTAGAAAACACCCCAGATGTATTAGAAGCCATGAAAACGCTATTAGAGCAATGGCAATGCCAAGTACTAACTGCCAGCAACTACGACGAAGCAATGCAGCACTATCATAATTCTGCACAAACCGAGCAAAACGGTCATTTAACATTTGATATTGTACTAGCAGATTATCGCTTAGATGATGATCGCACAGGATTAGATTTCTTGCAGTTTCTGGATGAAGAGCAACAGTTGTTTTCGGCTATTTTGGTTACTGCTGAACAAGAAGATGCGATCAAAATCACCTGTCGAGATTTTGGCTATAACTTCTTAGCAAAGCCTGTTGATCCCCTAGCTTTGCGGAATATTTTGCAAAGGGTTAGTGCTTTGCATCGTCGGTTGAGTTAAACAATTTTATTAAAATTGCTTTGAAAGCTTTCTTTGAGATATCCTCTGTTTTTAAGTAAGCGATAAGCTCTACCTTTAGAGATTTTAAGACTCTTCTTTCCTGTTCCTTTTCTGAAAAATAAATGGAAATTCATAATGTTTGGAGTTTGACGGCAAGCTCGACCGTCAGGGATTTTAATTCTTTTCTTTCTCTGTTACTTTTCATAAAGTAACCAAAACTCACAACTAATGAGATTGCCCTTTGGGAAACTGAATATCGTGCCATTTCTTGGCGTCGAGGGGAAATCGCTGTAACGCT
>CAKMZF010000078.1:0-7802 GCA_929200405.1 uncultured Gammaproteobacteria bacterium
AAATACGTGAAGCGCTATCAAGACAATCTGGTCGTACTAAAGAAGCTGTAGATAGAGCCAGCGAAGCCTCTGAGGTATTCAGCGCCGAAATAGAGAAAGTGTCAGAAAAAGTCTCAATGCTTAGCGAAGCTGAACGACAATAACGGATGTCAGGTGCACAAACTATCTCGACACCGAGACAACCTGTCGTGACTCATAGCGCCGCGGATCAATGGAAAAAACTTCTATCACGTAGAAGGCTAGGTAAACTTAGTGATGCTGAAGATATGAGCCGTACGGCGTTTCAGCGTGATTTTGATAGAATAGTTTTTTCCTCTGCCTTTCGTCGGTTGCAGGACAAAACACAAGTTTTCCCACTAGCACAGAATGATAATGTCCGAACACGCTTGTCTCACAGTTTAGAAGTCAGCTGTGTTGGCCGAACATTGGGCACAAGAGTGGGCTCGGTGTTAGCAGAACGTTATCCAGAGCTAACTGTAGATGGGCATGATGTTGGTGCTATCGTTGCCGCAGCCTGTTTAGCACACGATATTGGAAACCCTCCATTTGGACATGCCGGTGAAGATGCAATTCGTGATTGGTTTTGCGAATCTGATCTCGCGCAGAGTTGGTTAGCACAATTGCCAGAAAATCAGCAAAATGATTTGTTGTATTTTGAAGGTAATGCGCAAGGTTTCCGACTCATCACCAAGTTGTTACTGCAATCCAACAAAGGTGGTTTGCAGCTCTCTACGGCAACATTAGGTACATTTACCAAATATCCCTGTTTTTCTGACAGTATGAGTCAAAAAGAGTCTACTGTTCGACATTATAAAAAATTTGGCATATTTTCTGCTGAAAAGAATGATTTTATCGGCCTAGCCGATGCCTTAGGGTTGGTGCAGAAAGCACCGGAAGTCTGGGCTAGGCATCCGCTATGTTATCTTGTGGAAGCGGCTGATGATATTTGCTACCGAATTGTCGATATAGAAGATGCCTGTCGTCGTGGGGTGATTGGATTTGATCAAGCCGAGTCATTGTTAATTGCGCTAGTCACGGATAACAGTGATATCCAGCGTTATCATCGATTAAAAACGCACTTTGAGAAACTTGAGTTTCTACGCGCTAAGGCTATTGGTGAAATGGTAGAGTCTTGTCAAGCAGTATTTCTAGACAATGAGGCCAGTATTTTAGGTGGTACATTTTCTGGGGATTTATTGGAATATGTTGACAAGTCATCCGAGCTAAAAGCTTTAAAGGATGTCGCCAAGCAACAAATATACCGCTCTCGTATTGTTGCTGAAGTTTCTGCGCCGGGTTATACCTTGCTAGCAGAGCTGCTAGAAAGGTTCGGTCATGCCTTTGAAGATATTGCCAGATACGGTACCAAAGCACACTCTAAGCACCAGATGATAATGCCGCTGTTACCAGATGAGTACCAATATATTGCAAACGCTATAGAGGTTGGAGTATATCAGCGCGTGCTAGCGTTGACCGATTATATATCTGGGATGACGGATGCCTATGCCTTGCAGCTTTATAAAAAACTAAATGGCATTAGTTTAGGCAATTAAGGTCTAATTTATCATCATAGCTATACTATCAGCGTAGTTAATTTACGAAAACTCGCATGCGCAACAGGGAGACATGATGAAGACAACGAAATTTACACTGACAGGTTTAATGGCAGCTATGCTAATTACAGCAGGCTGTGCCGATGCTGGTATGAGAACTGGCACAGGTGCCGCTTTAGGTGCGGTAGCTGGTGCCGTTATTGGTCATGAGATAGACTCATCAGGCGGCGGTCTAAGAGGCGCTGCGATCGGGGCTGCTTTAGGTGGTGGTATCGGTTTGGTACTAGATAGACAAGCTGCAGAGCTTCAGAGAGTAGCAGCAGCAAATCCAGAAGTGGGTATGGGCGTTTCTCGTACAGCAGATGGTGGCATTAAAGTGAATATCCCGAGTGATGTGACCTATGCTTCTAATAGTGATCAGTTAAGCCCAGGATTTGGCTCTGTTATTTCTCAAATTGCACAGGTATTAAATACTGATCAAGGCACTTTAGTGCAGGTAGTTGGCCATGCGGATAGTGATGGTTCAGATGCTTATAATATGGATTTATCAAACCGCCGTGCTCGCAACTTTGGCTTCGCGCTTGTAAACAATGGAGTTAGCCAGAATCGTATCTTCACACTAGGTAAAGGTGAGAGCCAACCAATTGCTTCTAATAATACTGAAGCAGGTAAGCGCCAGAATCGCCGTGTAGAAGTTTTTGTAAGAGCTGCAAACGCTTAAGTCAGAATAAAATATTAGCAGTGTCTGATATTTTTTTGAGATTTAATTTCAAAGAAATTCAGGCACTTTGCAGAAAATTTACTTCAATTTTACAAGTTAGTATTATTGGGTGTTGACCAAGGCAAAAACATCCCTATAATAGCCATCCTCAACGCGGGAATAGCTCAGTGGTAGAGCACAACCTTGCCAAGGTTGGGGTCGCGAGTTCGAATCTCGTTTCCCGCTCCAGATTGTAAAAAGCCTCACTTCATAGTGAGGCTTTTTTATTTCCAGCATTTATTGCTTAAATATTCATTAGCTAATTTTACAACCTAGCCTGCCTATAGTTAGCTACTAGGCGTAGTCACTGGTAACGGCGTAGGTTCGCCTTCATCATTGACAGCAACAAAAGTAAACTTGGCTTCTGTCACTCTAATATCATCAGAGCCATAGCGGTCACGCATTGCCCATACTTCAATATGGATTGTTAAAGAAGTCCGGCCTTCTTTGGTTATTTTCCCGTAGCAGGTGATAACATCGCCGACATAAACAGGCTCTAAAAATACCATGCCATCAACGGCGATAGTGACTACACGACCTTTAGCGCGAACATGGGCAATATTGCTGGCAGCTAAATCCATTTGAGACATAATCCAGCCTCCAAATATATTGCCATGTGCATTGGTGTCAGCAGGCATTGCCACGACACGCATAAGTATCTCTAATTCGGGGTCTAGCTGGTTTTTCTCTGTCATGTAGGTTGTTTCTCTTTGGGTTGACTGTTAGGCAACAGACTTTGCAGCTGGCTCTGCAAAAGGCATAATCTTTACCGTCTTTACACGGCGACCATCCATCCGCATAATCTCCAGATTATGGCCATTAATGGCGGTTTTCATACCAGCAGTGGGTATATCTTCTAAAGCTTCTAAAATCAGTCCATTTAAAGTTCTGGCTTCATCTTCCGGAAAATTGGTGTCTAAGGTGCGGTTAATAAGCCTTACTGCCATGCTGGCATCGATAATATAGCTGTCATCGGTAACAGATTTGCTAATTTGACTGCGCAGAGTAGAAGTGGGGTCAGAGGTAAACTCACCGACGATTTCTTCTAAAATATCTTCAAGCGTTATCGCTCCCATAATGTCGCCATATTCATCCACTACCAAGCCAAAGCGTCGGCGATTTTTTTGAAAATGCAGTAATTGCGTCTGTAAAGAAGTGCCTTCAGGGACGTAGTAAGGCTCCTCTAATAGGGAGAGCAATACTTCTTTATCAAACTCTTTGCCAGACTGCGATTGCATCGCAAGTGTTTTCATTTTCAAAATCCCAATTAACTCATTGACATCGTTTTCATAGATAACAACGCGGGAGTAGGGTGTGCGCTTGATTTCGTCTAAGACCTCAGACCAATCATCAGAGAGATCTATGCCCTCTAGCTCGTTTCGCGGAATCATAATATCTTCCACAGTCAAAGCTTCTAGATCTAAGATGCTCATTAGCATCTCTTGGTGATGCTGTGGAATTAGCGTTTTAGATTCCATAACTAAGGTTCTCAGTTCTGCTGACGAGAGCGCTTGTCCACTATCACCAATACTTTTAGCTTGCCCAATCAGTTGCAGAAGGCTATTGGTAATAAGGTTGATAAGCATCACGATTGGCAGTAATAGAACGCCTAATACATTGAGTAATGGTGATGCTGGATATGCCACTTTATCTGGATTCACCGCAGCTAGCGTTTTAGGTAAAACTTCGCTGAAAATTAACAACAATAAGGTCAAGATGCCAGCGGCTATAGGTATAGCGCCATCACCATAAAGGCGCGTGGCGATAACTGTTACCAATGCCGAGGCAAGGATATTAACAAAATTATTGCCCAATAAAATTAAACCAATTAGGCGATCAGGTCGTTCTAGTAGTTGTAAAATCATCTGTGCTCTTTTGTTGCCATTATCGGCTTTATGTTTTAAACGGTAGCGATTTATTGCCATGAGTGCAGTCTCTGAGCTAGAGAAAAAGCCAGAGATGATTAATAGTAGAATAACGATGGCAAATAGAGCCGAGGTAGGAATAGCATTCATGGATTGATGAAGTTAGAAATTAAGAAGGATTTCATAGACAAATTTACTGCCTACAAAACCAAACAGTAATAGTACAAAAGCACAGAGTATCCAGCGAGCAGCGTTTATGCCACGCCAGCCTTTAACTCGATGACCAATCAAGAAAATACTTAATAGCAGCCATGCCAAAATACTTAGAAAAGTTTTATGGGCTAAGCTTTGTTGAAAGATATTTTCTAAAAACAATAGCCCTGTCACTAATGAAAGTGTGAGCCAAATATAACTCAGGGCTGATAGCTGAAACATGACTTTTTCCATCACAGTGAGCGCGGGTAGCCCTGCGATAAAACCACTGGTTTTGTGAGATTTTAAATTTCGCTCTCGAAAGATCACAAAAATCGCCTGAACAGCAGTAATGGTTAGAAGTCCATAAGCAATAAGAGATAACCAAATATGTGCCTCTAAAGGCCAAATCTGCTCAATAGGCACAAGCCTCTGCATATGATTTTGAGTGACCCAAAAGAAACTAACTGCGGCAAAAGGGTAGATTACCATCCCCACTTGGTGCAGCTGCCACCAGCGGAAACTAATACAGGTGAGCAGTAATATTATCCAACTGCAAGCAGCGATAGTAACGGGGAAACTCATGTTTAACCCCAATATTTGATTTTCTCCCGTTGGTGTTAATGCCGCAAAAATGCCAGTAGCGCTGAAAACCAATACAGCGATAACCGCAAACTTTATAATGGTGAAAATATTCGCGCTAGGGGCTTTTCGTTGCCTAATCGCTAGAAAAGTAGCGGCACTCATAGCAAGCAGTAGTAGAGCAGATACAATCAGTAAAAGTGAAGAATAATTAATTGGCATTAATGTAGTCGAGTGAGTTTAGGGAAATATTGACAGTGCATAGTTGAGACACTACTAGACGACACAGAATAGAGCGCAAAAATACGGCATGAAAGCTTTCTACAAAATACAGGATGCAAACGAAGAGGCAAATAAAATTGCTGATAACTCGGAGGTTCGTCGTTCATTAGTTTTAGATATGCCATAGAATGAGATAAGCTAATTTTGCCATAAAATTAACTTCAGTACAGAGAAAATAAACGCATCAACGATAAAATCACCGAAATTAGCTAAACTCACGTAAAATAGTGTAATAAAAAAGGGCTTCTCAACACTGAGATGCGCTGAGGAATCATAAAAAAGTCTATATTATCAGGCTTTTTTAGGCATTGTGCTTGAGGGAATTATGGCAAAGCAGCAATCAAAACAGCAGGCAAAACAGCAATCTATGACCGCAACAGATCAATTAGACAATAACAAACAAGAGAACCAATCCCAATTGAGCGCTTCTAATGGAACAGGTCTGCCGTTTAACAATATCTACAGACATGGTTTTGTTAGAGTCGCGGCAGCAACACCTCAAGTGCACCTAGCAGCCCCACAACAAAATGGTGCAGAAATTGTCACATTGTTTCAGCAAGCCGAGAAAGAAAATGTCGCATTAACCATATTTCCTGAGCTATGCTTGAGCGGTTATTCTATAGACGACCTATTGCAACAAAGTGCGCTACAGCAGCAGGTAGAAGAAGCCTTGGCACAGCTCTGTAAAGCCACAAGCAAAGCAAAAGGGGTGATGGTAGTTGGAGCGCCGCTCATGGTCAAAGGCGCTTTGTATAACACCGCCATTGCTATACAAGCCGGAAGAATATTGGGCGTAGTACCCAAGTCCTATTTGCCTAACTATCGTGAGTTTTACGAAAAGCGCCATTTTATTCCAGCGGCAGGCATTAAAACGCAGCAGATACGGCTGAACGATCAACTCCTACCATTTGGTACCAAACTGCTATTTAGTTGCCAAAATATAGTCGACTTTTGCTTTGCACTGGAGATATGTGAAGACGTATGGACGCCTATCCCACCTAGCACCTATGCGGCAATGGCTGGCGCGACAATATTGGCTAACTTATCGGCAAGCAATGTTACCATTGGCAAGGCAAGATATCGTCGTGATCTCTGTAAATCGCAATCTGGTCGAACCCTAAGTGCCTATATATACTCGGCTTCAGGCTTTGGAGAAAGCACCAATGATTTGGCATGGGATGGCGATGCTTTTGTTGTTGAAAATGCGCAAATACTCGCTGAGAACACCAGATTTGCTACATCGCCGAACATGACGATTGCAGATGTCGATGTACAGCGACTCATGCAAGAGCGCAGTCGTACCAATAGCTTTCACGACTCTACTAAAGAAACGGATCTAAGCGATTTTACCACCATACCGTTTGCTTATATGCCGACGATTCAGAAACTACCATTGCAGCGAGATATCGAGCGTTTTCCATTTGTGCCTAGCCATTCGCAAGAAAGAGACGAGCGATGCGAAGAAGCCTATCAAATTCAAGTACAGGGACTTATGCAACGGCTACAGGCCAGTGGCATTAACAAAATCATTATAGGCATCTCGGGCGGGTTAGACTCTACGCAGGCGCTTTTAGTTGCCGTGCGTACATTCGATGCGCTGGAACTTCCCAGAGAAAACATACTCGCCTATACCATGCCAGGTTATGCCACTTCTAGTGGTACCAAAAGCAATGCATGGGCGCTGATGGAAGCACTTGGTGTCAGTGCAGAAGAGATAGACATTCGCCCGAGCTGCGAGCAAATGCTTAAAGACCTAAAGCATCCCTTTACAAATGGTGAACCAGTCTATGATATAACCTTTGAGAACGTGCAAGCTGGACAGAGAACCTCACACCTCTTCCGTTTGGCGAATCATCATGGTGGTCTGGTGCTAGGCACCGGAGATTTGAGCGAACTGGCATTGGGCTGGTGTACTTATGGCGTGGGTGATCACATGAGTCACTACAATGTAAACACCTCATTGCCCAAAACCTTGATCAGGCACCTATTGCGCTGGGAGCAAGCTGGCGGAGTCTATGGTGATGCGGTGAATCAAGTGCTGGGAAAAATAATAGACACAGAGATATCGCCAGAACTAGTGCCGGGGGAGAGCAATGCAGGGCAACCATCGCAAAGTACCGAAGCGGTGATTGGTCCTTATCCGCTGCAAGACTTTAATCTCTATTATATAACCCGTTACGGATTTTCACCGTCAAAAGTCGCCTTTCTGGCGGCGCAAATATGGACAGACAGTCGGAAAGGCCATTGGCCAGTGGGTACACCAGAATCAGAGCAAGTTGGCTATGAGTTAAGAGAGATAAAAAAATGGCTAGAGAAATTCCTCTGGCGCTTCTTTCAAACCAGTCAATTTAAGCGAACCGCTGTGCCTAATGGCCCTAAAGTTGGTAGCGGCGGCTCACTATCCCCCAGAGGAGACTGGCGAGCCCCCAGTGACTCCTCAGCGCAGATATGGGTAGAAGAGCTAAAGGCGAATGTTCCCAATAGACTGTAACTAGAGAAATACTTAAGCGATAGGGTCACAGGGGAGAGAGCATTCTCCCCTTAATAATAAAAATACCCTAGCGATGG